>NZ_CAWPRX010000152.1:0-62057 GCF_963890365.1 Tychonema sp. LEGE 07196
GGCAAAGCCATTTCCTACAGGGCTACTGTCGTCGTCAAATCCTAACTGAAAACCTGAGTTATTGTCAGTGCTTAAGAATGTGTTTGGGTTGCAGCGGTTGGAGGGAAGGTCGTTGTTTGTCCAGGCTCTATATTTTGAACCTGGAGTAAGTCCATCCAGCTTGTATTTGTCTACTTGAGTCCCGGAGGATAGGTTGCCAAAAAATCTTCTCCAGCCCAAACCATCTCCAAATTTGTTTTCCCATCCCCATCTAACTCCACTGTAAATTTCCACTATCGATTTCACGATATCTGTATTTAGATCTGTAGTTCTCCCTGGAACCTCGTTAACTAAATACGTTTCAGCGTAGAAGTAGTGGTTTGTGCGTGTATGAGAGTGTGTGACGTGTGGCAAATCTCGGAAGGTAGTTGAATTCGAGCCACCAAATGATTGATCGTAGTAAGGAGTTCTTGCCCCCGAACGAATATCGATCTTGTCTAGAGGAATTCCTTCATTTATAACGTTACCCTCGTTATCAACATCATAATTAGTAAGTACCCGCTGAATCCAGTGAACTGTACTGCCGACAGGATCGTTACCTTTTGGTAAGTAATTTAACTTGAAAAAAGCCCCAACCGCGAAGTCTACTCTAGCTCCATCCGCTTCACAGCGAACGTCTGGATTACAAGTGTAATAATTTTCGACATTGAAACTACCTTCGAGATCACCTTTCGGTATAAATTCCCACGAATGACCAAATTGATTATTTAGCAGATCCAGCAAACCATCTGTTCCTCCTGGTTTGATGGTATGAACGACTCCCGGCTGAGGGAAGTAACGCCGTGGATCTACTTCAGGCCAAGCATCTAAGCTTACTAAGCCCTGACGATTATCATACCATCGTGAGTGACCGAAAGTCCCATCGCTGTCTCCCGGTTGTCCAGGTGTAAGGGTGAATGCAAAGCTTGACTGGCTTGAGATAGTGACTAGAACAGTGGTCGTCCAGAGTGCTAAAAAGGATTTTTTTGATAGCATGTTGAGGTTATTTTAAAACTAAGTTTACAAAAAAAATAACAGCGACAGTAAAAATTTTAGGTATCAGAAAAATTGTCTTCCAGTTCACTTTAAGGCGGAATCAACCTAAACTCCACAAAAGGTGTATTCACCATTCCCATCCAGAGGTCTTCACATAAAAACTCTAATTTTTCTGTGAGGGATCTGTATGTTAAGTGAATCTGGTATGTACCGAAGGCGAGATCGTTAAACCTCCAACAGGATCTACCTCCACCTGAAACTATCAGGCTTAACAGATTATTTGCTTCCCTTGTAAGGCTAGCCTTGAGAAATAAAGTAATGCTTTCTCCTGGTTTCACAAGTTGTAAGTCGGATTCTTGAGGAATAACCCATCCCAGACTACCGCCACAGGCTAGGCGAGGTATCATACCATTTTCTCCTATTAGTTGGGGAATCAATGTATCAAATAAGATAAAGCGAAAAGGAGTTGAGGTATTGTTGGTAATCTTCATCCCAATCTGTACGGGAATTTTCGCAGATGATGCGGTTAGTGGAACTCTTAAGCTTGGCTCAGGAACTAGCGTTTCAAAGCACATACCATCGACTTCTACTCGATTGTTGTGATGCGGCATAGGTTCAATTAATCGTAAATTCATCGCAGGACTTGCAAACAAACTTCTCTCACTTTCTTCTATTCTAATTATTTCCGCTGTCGGTGAATCTTTTAATAAGAAATTATGGCCCGGACTTAAGTAGATGAATCGAAGCTGGTAAGTTCCTAGTCGTAAAGGTTGAAACAAATAAAATTTCTCAGGATCAATAATGGTTGTGGTAGCATAAAAAAGACTCGTTTGGAGTTGCAGGCAGTTATTCTGCCAAAAGAGCTTTGCCATAAAAGACCGCACTATAGCTATGTTTTGGGGAATTGCTATACCCTTGTAATAGTTAGTTGCTATTTGTCTATCGCTAGTTTTGTGAGGGCGTATTTCTTTACCGTCAACAGTAAAAAGTTCGGGCGTTAAATATTTATCTATGAAAGGAAACAATCTTGGTGTATTATTAGTAATCTCTACATGAATCTCTACAAATGTAGTTGCATTCGTACTGTTGTTCGGTACGGGCACCACTAGAATATCTGGTTCCCAGATTTCTATATCAATACCCTTTTGTTCCACTTTATTGTTGTCACTTGAATTAAAATCTGTCATATTTATTACCCTTTATATGCCAAAATTTTTAATTAACAGTAACTCTTTTCTCTACTTTACTTAATGCCAGGACTCTAAAAATGATGAAATGCAATAAAAACTAGAAAAAATGCTTGCTCACATCAATTAGCATTGCTTGTTGAAAGTCACTTCTCAGCTATTTGAATATATATTAGCAGGAATGCCTTCATATTTAAACCGTAAAAATACTGAACTTTTTTAGACCAATTTTCCCTAATACCAGCAGTAGAACGGCTCTCCCGGATGGGTGTAAAAAGTAGCTATCGATACAATATACCGCAGTTTTTTACCATCTTGCCCTAGAATCTGTAACGTTGTATTTAACTATTGGAAGCGCAACGAGGCTGCCGTTTTATTCGTAATCTCAAGAGCGAGTTTTACAAGAGTTGCAGCATTCGGCTTATTTGAGGGGATTGTCAAGACAGGCTCTGGCAGGAAAATTTTAAGATGTTAGAACCCCGACTTCTTTAAGAAGTCGGGGTTCTGGGTTTTGTGTTTTTTTAGATTAATCTGCCCGCTTGCTCAGCCGCTTGTAAACCGTAGCCAAAGCATTGCTATCTCCCACATTTCCGGGAAATAAAACCACGGGTAAATTGGGAAACAGAGGATGGTCGGCTGCTGTTTTTACCACCGAACAACCTGCGATAATTTGACCGATTTGCCTGACACTTTTGAGCGACAAACCGGTACTCAAAACATCGTTGGAAGTAATGCCGCCCTTGCTAATTAAAAAACCGATATCTGCCGGCAAGCCCCGCACGACATCCATCAACAAAGCAGAAACAGCAGCTCCAAATTTTAACCGAATTTCTGCATTGGGAAATTGTAGTTCTTGGCGGCTGGTATAAATTACAGGCGTTTTGCCGTCGGCGTGAGCTGTGCGGACTTTTTCGATAATTTCATCGAGAATTTGGGTGCGATACTCGGGCGAATCTTCTAACAAGTGAGATACATCTATTTCAATGCTAACTGTATTGGGTTCTTCTAACAATCGTTGCAATTGATCTGTAGTTTTCTTAACGTGGGAACCCACTATTACTGCACCGGGTTTGCCGTCTTTCACATATTTTGCCATTTCTTCGGCTGCTACGGGCTGGTGGCCGATGTCAGCTAAGGATGTTAAAATACTGGCCGCGCTGCGGAATAAAAACTTTTTACCTTGACTGGCTGCATCGAGAATGTGTTTGGCAAATGTGTTTAAATCGCCTTGACTTTCGCCGTCAACAACTGCACATTGGTTGTCTGTCATGTCCATCAGTCGATCTAAACTTCCGTAGCGTATGTCTGCGAGTAAAATGCGATCGACTGTATCAGCTTTGATGCGACCTTTGGTTTTTTCTTCTACGTAGTCTGGCAGGTAACTGTGACTGTAGCCGAAGACTGAATCTTTGGCAAATTCGGTTTTGTGAACAGGAGTTGCAACGCTGTTAACCATGAGGTAGTGTACGCTGTTGCGGGTAATTCTGCCTCCTTCAAAAAAGGCGGGAATTAGAAAATGTGCGTCGAAGGGGCCGAGTTCTTCGGCGATCGCGTCGGTTTCGATCGGATAGTGACCGCGCAGGGTAGAATCGGAACGGCTAACGATTAGGAAGTCTGTGATTTCTTCGCTGGCGATCGCCTTTTTAAGATTTTGGCACACTTCGCGGGTGACGGAGGCTGCTGCTTCGGGAGTTAGCGATCGAGTATTTGTCAGTATAAAAAAAATCGGGGACTTGTCCCGCAGCCCCAAACGCAGGGTTTCTTCGTCCCAACGTGTCAGCAGCAAGCAACTGTGCACGGTTTGCGAACCTGTTGGATCGTCGTCGAGAACTATAATTTTGGGTTTGGTAGAAGGCATACTTACTTGGTTGTTAACGTCACCTTTCCAAGATATCCTTACCTGTTACTTAACAGCCAAAAATTTACAATTAGGATATTTCTTAACAATTCTCATTATTCATGAATTTTAAGATGTGTTGAATAATACCGGGCGGTTGAAACCCGGTTTATACTTACCTTACAGCCACTAAAGAGCGGGTTGAAGAAGGGGCGGTTAAAATTTAATAAGGTTGGGTTAACGCTGGTGTCAGAAGAGATTTCTTAGTGTTAGTTTTCGCGATGGTCGGCGATCGCATTGCCGAGATTATGATAGTTATAAATTAACTGATGTGTGCGGGGAGAAATTAGCTTTTTAACTGAACCGTATCTGGCTAAAATTACGTTATTCTCTTCATTCTGCTTGGCATGGAATTAGTTTGACTTTCTGGCGGTTTCAACCGCCGTCCGATATTTTTAATTTTTTCAATTAGCAGTGTTTCGATCTTGCAATTTTTTTATTTCTGCTTGAACTTCTGTAGCTAACTGCAAAGCTTCGTTGAGCAATCGCCCTTGCTTGCTGGCTCGATCGCTAATTTGCAAGGCATTCAAAGTTCTCAAATTATTGGCAAACAATTCGGAGTTAGTAGCGACAAATTTCTTGTTTTCCCTGAGAATTCTTTCAGTTTTCAAAGCTCGAACTAAATCCTCTCTGATGGCCTGCAAGGCTTGAATGACTTTGGCTCGATCGCCTATTTTGACTTCCGCATTGCCCGCATCTTCTATCCGATCGTTAATTTCGATCGCTTTGATTATACCGTTATAGCGATCGACATCATCAAACAAATTAATTAAATCTTTATTTTGGCTGCTCCAAATTTTCCACGCATCCTCAAAAATCAAACCGCAGATCGCAGCGAGGTGGAGGGCGAACCAAAACAAATAAGCCCTAGGAAATATCGCAACCAGCAACCAACAACTGATTATAACCAAAACAATTAAACCGACGGTTTTTAAAACTTCGCGCGCAAAATTAGTTGCAGTGGCCGGTCTGTATACGCGATCGGGCCCCGCGCCGCACAGGTGCCTGAGCTCACCGACAGTAATTTCTAATCCTTGAATGTCAGCTCGCATAAATCTTCACAAATATTTGTTAAATATAAAGTTTTGTGGTAGAACAAAAGCCTCGTCTACAATAAATCTAACACTTTTTTCAACCAAAACTGCACTATGTCCGCACGTCCTATCTACCTCGACAACCACGCCACAACCCCTGTAGACAAACGGGTACTTGATGCGATGCTGCCATATTTTACCGAACAATTCGGCAACGCAGCCAGCATCAACCACGTCTACGGCTGGGAAGCAGAAGCAGCGGTCAAAAAATCGCGGCAAATCATAGCAGAAGCAATCAACGCTTCTCCAGAAGAAATTGTTTTTACTAGCGGTGCAACGGAAGCAAATAATTTAGCGATTAAAGGTGTCGCCGAAAGTTATTTCAGCAAAGGAAAGCACATTATTACAGTAAAAACTGAACACAATGCAATTCTTGACCCCTGTACGTATTTGGAAAAATTGGGGTTTGATATTACTGTTTTACCGGTGAAAAGCGACGGATTGATTGATATTGGCGATTTGATCAAGGCGATTCGGGCTGAGACAATTTTAGTTTCAGTGATGACGGCTAATAATGAAATTGGGGTGATTCAACCGATCGCCGAAATTGCTGCAATTTGTCGCGGAAATGACATTTTGTTTCACACAGATGCGGCACAGGCGATCGGCAAAATTCCCCTCGACGTACAGGAAATGAACATCGATCTAATGTCCTTGACAGCCCACAAAATCTACGGGCCAAAAGGCATCGGTGCTCTGTACGTGCGGCGCAACAAGCCGAGAGTGCAGCTAGCGCCACAAATGCACGGAGGAGGCCACGAACGGGGAATGCGATCGGGAACTCTCTACCCACCGCAAATAGTCGGATTCGCCAAAGCGGTAGAATTAGCCGTTGCGGAAATGGAGTCGGAAACAGAACGAGTTGTTAATTTGCGCCAGCGTTTGTGGGAAAATTTGAGTGAATTGGACGATGTTTTTCTCAACGGTCACGCTACTAAGAGATTGCCCGGTAATCTTAATATTAGTGTAGGCGGGGTTGACGGTCAAGCGTTGATATTGGGTTTGCAATCGGCGGCGGCTGTTTCTTCGGGTTCGGCTTGTACTTCGGCGAAAATTGCTCCATCTCATGTTTTAGCAGCGATCGGGCGATCGGACAAATTAGCTTATGCTTCAATTCGGTTTGGAATTGGCCGGTTCAATACCGCAGCAGAAATAGATGCAGTCGCCGAACACGCGATCGCAACTATTACATCTCTCCGCCAAGCTCAAAAAGTGATGAGTTAGACAGTTAACTGTTAACTGTTAACTGTTAACAGCGAAAATCCGTTATGGGTTTTTGCTGTTCACTGACAGTCAACAGTCAACAGTCAACAATAATTCCGGTGCAACCGGAATTGATATAATCTGTAGGGTGCGTCGCTGTGAGATACTCAATGGAACTTGCAGATTTTTTCGGGCGACGCACCTTACCATTTAGGATTGGACGGTTCAATAAGCTGTCGCGCAGCTAATGCTAAAAGTCGGGGATCTACTAACAGCATCGTTCACTTAGAACCAAACACCTCGCGCACTCGATAAATCGGTTTTCCCTGGGACTCGTGATAAGTCCGCATCATCACTTCCGCCAGCAAACCAAAACAAAATAACTGCACGCCAGTTAACAACAACACCACAGCCAAAATCAGCAAAGGACGATTACCAATACTTTGACCGAGACCAAATTTTACGAAAGTCAAATAAATTCCTAAAACCGTTCCCAACGTCATAGAACTCAGTCCCAAAAGTCCAAAAACGTGCATCGGTCGAGTCAGGAACTTTTTCATAAAAGAAATAGTTAACAAATCCATCAACACCCGAAAAGTCCGCCAAATTCCGTACTTGCTTTGACCAAAACGGCGGGCGTGATGGCGCACCGGCAGTTCGGCAATTCTCGCCCCTTCAATAAATGCCAAAGCAGGCAAAAATCGGTGCAATTCCCCGTAGAGATTCAAGTCGGCGACTAACTCAGATTTGTAAGCTTTCAAAGAACAGCCGTAGTCGTGCAAAGTTACGCCTGTAACGCGACCAATTAACCAGTTGGCAATTTTAGAAGGAATCAGGCGGCTGATAGTATTGTCCTGCCGATTTTTGCGCCAGCCGCTAACTAAATCGTAGCCTTCATTTAACTTGGCTAACAATAGCGGAATATCAGCCGGGTCATTTTGCAAATCGCCGTCTAGGGTAACAATAGCACGGCCTGTCGCGCGATCGAAACCTGCCGACATCGCAGCAGTTTGCCCGTAATTGCGCCGCAAAAGCACGGCACAAAGGTCATCGCGACTGCCGGTCAATTGTTTGAGAAGTTCAGCAGAGCCGTCCTTAGAACCGTCATCTACACAAATAATTTGATAGCTGAGTCCTGATGGTTGAATCGCAGAGGCGATCGCCTCAATCAGATGAGGCAAACTTTCCACCTCATTATACACCGGCACTACTACCGAAACGTCGAGAACAACCTCAGCGCCAGCCTGTTGTCCAGCCAATTTTTCCAAAAATAATGCAGCGTCCATTTTTTTATTCGATAACATCAGTAATCATTAGTCATTAGTCATTGGTCATTAGTCATTAGTCATTAGTCATTAGTCATTAATTAAGAACTACAGAACTTAGGCGTGGTGGCCAGAAACCGGGTTTTTTACGAAAATCATTTGTTCCAACCCTTAATCTCGGTAAAAACCCGGTTTCTTTGTTCGTAGTGCGATCGCCAAATAAACTAACTAGGTTGATAACTGGCGACCACTTTACCATATCCCCGCAATTGCTGGTAATAAACTTGACTGACTGCATCGCCATCCTCCGACAAAACATCGATACCGATACCGTTGCGACCTTGTGCTTGTCCCGAACTGTGAATGTAGCGATTATCTCCGAGATACAATCCTACATGAGTGGCTTTTTCTGGAGTACCAAAAAATACTAAATCCCCCGGTTCTAAAGCACTGATATTAATAGGTTTAGTAAAAGCTTCCTGCTGATAAGCATCCCTCGGCAACCAGATGCCCGCAGCCACAAAAGCAGCTTGCATCAATCCCGAACAATCATAATTTGGCCCGACTGTACCGCCCCAAAGATAATAATTAGATTGGTTCATGGCTTCACGAGCAAAAGTAATTGCAACGGGTAATTTTTCCCTGATTTGAAACTCAGAAAGCACCAAGGGATGATACACTGTTTCTGTGACTTCGAGCAAGTCAATATCTCGAAGATCCAACCATCCGGGATAATCGTCTTCGCACAGCCGTACCATCACAGCGCTTGTATCCCCCTGAACAACCGAGTCTATGCCATTTCTCCCCTGAACAACCGAGTCTATGCCATTTCTCCCCCCCTTAATAAGGGGGGGCAGGGGGGGGTCAAAAAAAAGCAAATGCCGCCCAACCGCTGCTTGAGTTGCCAATCGATCGCACTTTGGGGAATCGTAAATATTTATGTGCGATCGCACCCGGTACTCCACAACATCAGATAATTGAGAATTGACCATTGCTAATTGCTAATTATTTGCTGTTAATTGTTCGCATCCAACGATTTATGGCCATTAGCAAACCGCCGTTAACCGTTAACCGTCCGCCATAAACCATGACATTTTTCCACAAAGACGAACAATTAGAAACCCTCGGCAGTAGCATTATAGACTCTGCACAGTCAGAATTTACAGGATTGACGGGCGATCGTACAGCCATTACCTGGATAGTCTACGATCCGCCGGTGCGAGTCAACACGGGCGGCGCCCTCAGCGCACCAGAATTTTGGAAATATCAACCGCGAGGTTTTAGCAACCGAGCATCCGAACGAATTTATCCCGCCAGCATCGTCAAATTATTCTACCTCGTTGCCATCTGGGAATGGGCCCAAAAAGGCATGATTCAAACATCGCCAGAATTAGAACGCGCCGTCCGAGATATGATAGTTGATTCCAGCAACGACGCCACCGGTTTAGTAGTAGATGCCCTCACCGGCACCACCAGCGGCCCAGAATTATCACCTGGCCCCTTTGAAACTTGGAAACAGCAGCGAAACATCGTCAACCGTTACTTTCAATCATTAGATTGGCCGGAATTACACAACATTAACGCCAATCAAAAAACCTGGTGCGATGGGCCCTACGGTCGCGAGCGAGCATTTCTGGGAGAATTAATGGAAAATAGAAATATGCTGACTACAAATGCCACGGCGCGTTTGCTGCACAGTATAATCGGCGGCGTAGCTGTTTCTGCCAAAGCATCGCAAGAGATGATGGGCTTAATGAAACGCAGTTTAGCACCAGCAGAATTAGAGGCAGATCCCGAAAATCAAGTTACAGGTTTTTTAGGCGGCGGATTGCCAGAAGATGCAAAATTGTGGTCAAAAGCAGGGCTGACAAGTCAAGTTCGCCACGATGCTGCTTATATTGAAATACCCGGTTTGCGGCCGTATTTGTTAGTTGTATTTACTGAGGGTAAAGAGAATAGCAAGAATGAAGAAATTTTGCCATTTATATCGCGGCAATTTGTCGAAGCGATGAAGGCACTTAATTAGAGTTAGTAGCTGATTATTGCGACTAGACTTGAATTGCAAAAATAATTTGGACGATGCTCAAAGCCCGTCCAAAAATTTGATTAACAATAATTTTTTCTTACAAGTTCTAGAACGGAGAGGGGGGGATTCGAACCCCCGAAGGATGATAACACCCTTAACAGATTAGCAATCTGCCGCTTTCGACCACTCAGCCACCTCTCCGGATGACAGCAACTTACTATAGCACACACATCTGGCTATTGCCAACCCCTAAATCCAAAATTCCTGAAACCCTTACTCTGTCTCGAAGCAAGAAGGGCACAACAGGGATTTTGACACGGATACACAGATGAATTATTCAGCTTGACTCAAATATTGAAGTCAGAAGGAAGAAGAAAGAAAAATCAACTATTCCCAATCCCCGATGCCCAATGCCCTGCGCGGGCCGATGCCCTGCGCGGGCCAATGCCCTGCGCGGGCCCACTGCCCTGCGCGGGCCCATGCCCTGCGCGGGCCCATTCCCAATGCCTACTCCCCAAAGCCCCTAGCCTTCAAGTGCTTTTCCCAACTAAAATTGGAACTCAAAAAGAACCTCTTAGTATACAAATAGCCCAACCGGTACAGATTAGCCTTGCGATCGGCATCAAGTTGAAAATCCGTCGTCGTCACCTGAGCTTCAGTCACATCAATATTAATCACCCTACCTTTATCCATCTCCCGCTGGTGATAGCGGTCTCTTGCTTTCATCATCGTTGTGAACATCGCCGACAGCATCGACACCGGATTTTTAATCTTAATTTGATTTTCCAGGCCAGTATCAACCAACCGAAACCCAAAGGTAAACCAGCGCGGTGCAACCGGAGTCGAACCCGATTGCGTGTCATAAATCCACAGCGGAAAATTGCTCAAAATTCCCCCATCGACAATTAAGTCGTTTCCGAGTTTTCCCGGTTCAAAAAATAGGGGAATGCTCATCGAGAGCCGCACCGCTTCAGCGACGCTAAAATCTTCCGCACTTTTGAGCTGCAAGTTCTCGTACAAAGCATCGGAATCCGCCGATTCGCGTCGGTGCAAGTCATCGGGAATTACCAACATTTCACCGCGAGTGAGGTTGGATATTACTACTTTTAATTCCCGGTCTTTTACGATTTTTTTGACATCAGCAAAAGTATGCAAGTGACCTTTAGCAAGTGTTGCTTCCAACCACTGCCGGAAAGGCTGCGAAGAATATTCACCCATCTGGCGGCTAATTGTTAGAAAAAGTAGCGTCCAAGCAGGAGATTGCAGGTCGTCCGCGGGGTCGCCGTTTAAAATTAGAGGACTATTTTTTTGAGTTAAAAATATGTTGTAATCTAGCTGTCCCAACAATTCTTCTAAGTCATCGATTGACAAGTCTGTTGCCAATACGGCAGCCGTAATTGCACCGGCAGAAGTGCCTGCCAATTTTCGCCAGCGGATGCCCAAATCGCTGCAGCATCTGAGCGCTCCTAAAAATGCAACTCCGCGCACGCCTCCGCCTTCAAAAATTGCGTCGGCATAGATTTGATTGTTTTCGTCGGGAGGCGGAAATTTGCTGAGAATTGTTTGTCTTTCGGTGGCGGACATCCTGACACCGGGTTCTTGCAAAATTTGCTGCGGATACCAGTTGCTCATTTTAGATTTTGGATTTTGGATTTTGGATTTTGGATTGATATCTATTGTTCTTGATTTTTGTTGGGATTCATTGCTTCTTTGACGTATTCTTGAACTTGCGATCGCACTTGTTCGTAGGCCACCGACGCGCACCAAGGCCGGAGAGATAAAATAGTTGTATCTGGAGTAATCTCGGCTACCAAACAAGTCGGGGGCGGATTTTCCAACACCAGCGGGTGAGAGTGGGCAATTTCTAATAACTCAGCCATCGTTGGACGGATCGGGCGATCGCCAATATCAATTTTTAAGTCTACTCGCCTCGTTCCCATTGCCGTCGTATTTTTCAGTGTACCGTTAAATAGCTGGTTGTTAGGGACAATAATTTTTATGCGATCGTCCGTCACAACAGTAGTTGAAAAAATCCCGATGCTATCGACAACTCCCTTCACATCAGTAGCTTCGATTGCATCTCCCACTTCAAAAGGCCGCAAACTAATCAACATTACCCCAGCAGCAAAGTGCGACAAAGTATTTTGCCACGCCAAGCCAATCGCCAAACCCGCCGCACCCACCACCGCCACCACGCTAGTAGTTTGAATTCCCAACTGACTCAAAGCCGCGACTACTCCGACAATCAAAATCGTAATTTCTGCAGCTTGAACCAAGAATTTCCGCAGCGTGGCCTCCGTGCGGCTCAGAGCTCGGCGAGTCACGCGCCCCGCCACATCGATCGCAAATCGCGTAATTAACAAAATGCCGATCGCCCACAGCACTTGAGGTACAACTTTAAAACCCAATTCTACGAACTTTTTCGAGAATTCTTGGGCGAATTGCATCGCCTGTATTCTTTCTAAATCTAGCTGCGCCGTCAAGGTTTGAGCTATTAGTATAATTGTGCTGGATGTCATGGCAATTGCTAATTGGTAATTGATAATTGGTAATATCAAATTTGGTTACATCGAAATTATACTATATAAAGCCTGCGGTTGAAACCAGGTTTATACAAACAAAACCCGGATGGTGCGCGGGTTGAAGAATAGGCGGTGAAAATTAAGTTTTACATGATTTTATTCAGTCCGCGCAGGCGGACATCGTTTGACTTTATGGCGGTTTCAACCGCCGTCTAATCGTCCTAGTTAAGAGTTTACTGCTACGCGGGGCAATCGGTGTTTAAAACCGCAGAGAATTTCCCAAGAAATAGTTCCTAAAATTGCGGCCCAATCGTCTGCAGTAATTTCATTTTCCCCATCTTTGCCCAACAGCGTCACCACTTCGCCGACTTCTAAATCGGGAATTGCCGAGACATCCAGCATTAATTGATCCATCGTCACTGCCCCGATTTGCGGCACAAATTTGCCCCTGACTAAAACCTGAATTTTATTAGAAAGATTGCGCGGAATCCCATCTGCATAGCCGATGCCAACTACGGCAATCTGTGTCTGCTGCGAGGCGATAAATTGATAGCCGTAACTGACACCGGTGCCTGCTGCAATTGTTTTCACTTGAGTAATCCGGGCTTTTACCTGCATTGCCGGCTGCAAAGAAGCGATCGGCTGCAAGTGAGGAGCTGGATAAATACCGTAGGTAGCCAAACCGACTCGCACTAAATCGTAGTGTAAATCTGGGTCGGAAAGGGCCGCCGCCGAGTTTGCCAAGTGCAGCCGGGGGGGATTAATTCCTGCTGTTTGAATTTGCTCGATCGCCCGTTTGAACCGATCGTGCTGAACAGTCATAACAGCGGGATCGGGACTGTCGGCTGTCGCCAAGTGAGAGTAAATGCTAGCTAATTTTAAATTGGGCAACCGCTTGACTAATTGCACAAATTCTGTTGCTTCCGACGCGGGCGTACCCAACCGAGACATTCCCGTATCTAACTTAGCGTGAACCGCCAAAGAGCGATCGAGACTGGCGAGAACTTCGGAAAAAATTAGGGCTTGTTTGGCAGTACAAATAGTGGGCTGCAAGTGCCATTGGGCGATCGCCCTTACCTGCGCCGCTGTATGAGTCGCCCCCAACAGCAAAATCGGCGCTTCTATCCCAGCTTCTCGCAATTCTATGCCTTCGGGAATCGTCGCCACACCAAGCCAACTAGCACCAGCTTGCAATACTGTTTGACTGACTGCAACAGCACCGTGCCCGTAAGCATCCGCCTTCACAACTGCCATCAATTCAGTTTGGGGAGATAACAGATTTTTAAGCTGTTTTACATTGTGAGTTAAAGCCGCTAAATCAATTTCTACCCAAGCCCGCTGGCAAAGCCCGCCATCACCTTCCCACAGCACCGTCTGGGGGGAATTTTGGGTTGTCGATCCTGCGGTTGTTTGTTCCTCGCTCAACATTGTCGCTCCTATCTTGCTTACACAATTAAACACTGCTCGGAGATTTGATCCTAGGTTTAATTATCAGGAATTACGCATTAATACCACAGAAACCGGGTTTAAATCGAGATTAAAGGTCTAGATGCAGTATTTTCGCAATACAACCCGGTTTCTCACCACTCGCGCGTCCAGGACTAATTTATAACTGGTTCCCAGGCAGAACCCGATCGCGAGTAGTACCATAAATCATTTAGGATTGCTATAGCATCCAAAATACCTGGTAAAAACTATGGACGGATTAGCTTACCTGCATTTAGCTGAAACTTGGGAAACGCCTGCGCCTCAAACTCGATCGCCCAACTCGACAAAACACCTAAATTTAGCCTTTCCTCCTTTACTTTTCTTTACGATCGCTCTCACAATTTTAAATATAGTCAACCCCACCCTGGCCATCAAAAAAGGCGATTCAGGCCCCGAAGTTGCCGAACTCCAGAAAACACTACAAGACGCAGGATATTTTAGCCAGAAACCCACAGGATTTTACGGCTCCATAACCCAAGCTGCTGTGAAAAAGTTCCAGGCAGACAACAACCTGAAAATTGACGGAATTGTCGGCCCTCAAACCTTGTCAGCACTTAACGTTAAACCGGAAAGCGCTCTAGCTGACAATCAACCCGCTGACGAAACGCAGTCAAAGTACGATCGGCGTAGCTATCCCCAAGAAAATCAATATTCCCCATCGCCTAGCACCACAGAAAACACCAACAAACTCGAAGATACAGCTAAAAGCCAGCCGAAAAAACCTTTTTTTCAAGAACCATTTTTACCACCATTTAAAACAGAAACTCCCGCGCCACAATCCCAAGCAGAAACACCTGAATCTCAACCCGAAAAGCAGGTAAAATATCCAGAAAAAATTACCCGGAACATGACATTGAAAAAAACTATTTACGGCAAAATATCGCCGAAATCAATAGTTTATTCAGGGTCGGGATTGTTTTTTGCTCAAAACATGATGTACAGCCACACAATCACAGTTTACGACAGGAACTTTAAATTAGTCAAGACTATTCCCGATACAATAAACTTGTCCAAGTTCGGATTTGCTAAATTCAAAGGTAATTATCGAGGTGCTCCCGTAGAAGCTGCTTTTTCAACAGACGGCAAATATGCCTACGTATCCAACTACCAGATGTACGGTAAAGGGTTCGACAATCCGGGGAGTGATAGATGTACTCCATCGGCCAAACACGACCAAAGTTTCCTCTACCGCATCAATACCAAAACGTTAAAAATAGAAAACGTAATTCCTGTGGGTGCTGTTCCCAAATTCAATGCTGTTTCGCCAGACAATCGCTTCGCCCTCGCCAGCAATTGGTGCAGTTGGGATTTGAGCGTAGTTGATATTAATAAAAATCTCGAAATCGAGCGGATAAAACTAGGTGCATATCCTCGTGGGATTGCGGTAACTCCTGACTCAAAGAATGCCTATATAGCCGTCATGGGTTCTTCGGATATTGCGAAAGTAAATTTGATAAATTTTTCGGTAGAATGGCTGAGAAATATTGGCAATGCGCCGCGTCATCTGACAATAGATCCCAACGGAAATTATCTTTATGCCACGTTAAACGGTGAAGGAAATGTGGCAAAGATTGACCTAAAAACTGGTGAAGTGGCTCAAAAAGTGAGGACTGGAAATGCACCTCGCAGCATGGCGATTTCGGATGATGGTCAACTGATTTACGTGGTTAATTATTTCTCGAATACTGTTAGCAAAGTTAGGACGAGCGATATGAAAGTTTTGCAAACAGTGAATGTTAATTCAAGTCCGATCGGAATTACTTACGATCCTGAAACTCATCAGGTTTGGGTAGCTTGCTATTCGGGCAGTATTATGGTGTTTCAAGATTAGAGCGATAGGCGATTTAAATCTCAGAAATAAGGACTTGCATTCCTCACTACGAACCTGTTTGTAGTAGGGAATGCAAGTCATCGGAATTAAGGCCGTAGCAAATGTGGCGATGCCTTTGCAAAAGGATTTAATTTAATTACAAACTTTTTAGACTGATTTTGTGCAAACTTATAAAAACACAGTCGATGTCTTTACTACGAGGTACTAACTTACCTTTTCCAGTTAACAGATTTTGTTTAATAATTTGTGGAAGATTAGGGCAAGGTTGAATTTTTATGTCTTCAAGTGCAGGGGCATAAATTTCAAAATCATCTCTATTACTTACTTGTTGTTTCAATTGCTCGATGATGCTTACATTTTGTCGATAATTCAAGTCAATAATTATTATTACACTACCCAAAGGTATTTCATTCAGCAAGAAATTGAGATTCGTTTGAACTGTAGATATATTATAAATTTCATTCAGACAATTTTGAAAAATGAAGATTTGGCTTTTTTTAATTGTTCCCTTGATTGAGTGAAGAGAATTAAATTCGCATAAATTTAGGTAATTACTATTTAGTTGTAAATCTCCTGACCAATATTTCGGTATCACAAATTTTTGGGTAATATTTCTACTTAAAGTCCATTCGTCAGAAGCAATATCATATACATTAACAGTTAATTTTTTAATGTTTTGATACTTATCTGATAAAAATTTACTTAAACCAACAATTTCTGGACATGGGCCTGCACCAAACAAGCATACTTCTAGTGTTTCATTTATGAAATTTTGAAATAAATTTTGACTGTGTATAATTTCTAAAATTTGGAAATTCACGTAAACATAATGGGGATAATAGCGAATTAAATAAACTGCTTGAATCGACGGTTCAGAATAGCTTACTTTAACCTGATTTGATCTATAAGAAGACCACAATTGTTCTGCGGGTTTTTGTAATGATTGCAAATAGCTTTCAAATGTGCCGTGATTGTTTTTGTTATAAAAATCTAGAGATTTTTCTAATCCCTCTAAAATGCAATTGTACAATGTTGTGCCTTTTGTCTTTTTAATTGGTCTTTTTAGTTTAGTTTGAACACTAATTTTTTGTGTAATTTGTGTTTTTTGAGTTCCACGATTAATAATTACATTTTGCAAATTTTCTCGCTGTGCATTTAGAGATTTAATCTCTTCTTTCAGCCGATCAACTTCTACAACAATCGACTTATATTCTGCTTCAATCGTTATTTTTGATTGAGTTTTGCTACCAATTGCTTGTACAAGTTCTCTCCTTTGATTTTTCAGACTTAAAATCTGATTTTCAACACTTTTTAAGTTTTCGGTATGGCTGTGGGTGTTTTTAAGTTCTCGTTCAGATTTCTTGGTTAAAACGAACGCACTACTAATGGTGCTAATTGTTGCTATACCGCCTATAATCGTGCTTTTAGTAACATCTTTTTCTACTACTAGACCCAACCCAAAAGCAATACTAAAACTTAATGTCCCTAGTAAAAGTAAATTTTTCATAATTTGATTAGCGGTGATTTTATAGTGTTAATGAGATTGATTTTAAACGGCTTTTATAACCCTAAAAGTTAGATTTATTCGGGGTTCCACAAATTTAGCAGTTTTAGCTATCTGATGTTTCCAAAAGTGCTGGGTTTCACCTTTCATCAATAGTAAACTACCATTGGGCAAATCCAGATTAATTTTGTAGTTTTCTGATGTTTTATGTTTTAAGGAAAATCGGCGAGTTCCCCCAAAGCTAATTGAGGCTATAATAGGATTTTCACCTAATTCTGGCTCGTCATCGCTATGCCAGGAAACGCAATCTTTACCGTGACGGTATAGATTGAGAAGCACGCTATTAAAAGTAACTTCTGATATCTCTTCAGCCTTTGATTTAATTAATTTGAGTGTGGGAGTCCAAGGATCAGGATGCTGTTCGATGCCGGAATATGTATAGGATTTGCCTTCATCTCCATACCAACCTGTAAGTCTGGGTAAAGGTATCTTTTTTCCATAAAAATGAATAATATCCTGTTTCCAGTTAATACTAGAATATAAATCTGAAAAAAGACGATCGCTTTCTTCGATTCTAAAAAAATTGGGATATAAGATCACTTCTCCATCAGTATCAATAACTACTGTTTCTTGAAGATCGCTGCTATCTAGCTGATTATCCCCAAGTCTTATCTGATGATACATAATAATTGCCTCAAATCGAATCAATGAGTGTGGAATGATGATTTGGCATGATTGCTGTGATTTTAACATCGATCTCAACTGCCCGCAAACCCAAGAAACTGAGTTTTTGGCTGATTCTGTCAGCTATGACGAAGTATTGTCGCAAAAAACCTGGTTTCTGACGGCCCGCAAAACCAAGAAACCGGGTTTTTGGCTGATTCTGTCAGCTATAACGAAGTATTGTCGCAAAAAACCCGGTTTCTGACTACCCGCAAGCCCAAGTCAGACTAATAGAAAAAAGAAGGGCTTCATTCCTCTAATTAAAGCGGCACAACATACTTAGAAGGTTTAGCAGGTACTTTACCTTTTTTTGCCATAGCTTGGTAAATCATGGCTGCTACTTCCGCGCGAGTTGCTGTTTTGTTGGGCTGCAAAAGTGTGGGCTTGGGGTGGTTGACAACAATGCCAGCTTTTGTTGCTGCTGCTACTTTGTCAACTGCCCATTTCGGCACTTTTTGTCTGTCTGTATAAACTTCTAAAATCTTGGTGGGCTTCCCTTCTTTTTTCAGGTTTAAACCGCTAGCTAATGCTACTATGACTTCGACACGGGGAACGTCTTTTGTGGGACGGAACTCATTATTTGGATATCCTTTAAGAAATCCTTTTTGTACGCTGCCATCGATCGCGCTAGCGGCAGGGTTCTTGTCTTTCACGTCTTCAAAATTAATCGGTTTTCGGGTCTCTTTTTTGTCTGACATTCGCTCAATTAAGCGGGCTAGTTCGGCTCGCGTCATTGGTTCATCGGGACGAAATTTGTTGTCGGTGAAATCAGTAAAGATTTGCCGATCGACCAAAGCGACAATAAATGGACGTGCCCAATATTTGTCAGGCATATCGGAGAATGTAACCGGCCCGACTTTTGGTTTAGGGGCTTTCGGTTTGGTAATGATTGCAGGGGGAGTCTCGCGCGCAATTGGCGTTTGGGGAACCACGATCGCCCCCTGGGGAGGAATTGCCGGTAAAATCGGCCCTAAAGGCGCAACAGGCGCAATCGGTACAATCGGTACAATCGGTACAATCGGTGCCGCATTAGGTTGCGCGGGAATCAGCTTTGTAGCGGGCGCAGGCGCGGGCGATCGCACATCCGAACTCGGCAGGGGTGTTAAGATTGTCGAGTTTCCGGGTGTGACAGCAGGCGCTGAAAAAACGGCTGGAAATTGCCAATTTCTCATGCCGAATTGATTGGGATTCTTGCTGGTGGCCCAAAAGAAAATTGTTCCCATCGTGCCGAAAGCAACCAAGATGGCAATCAATTCGTCGAATCCTAGAGGGTTTCTTTCCCCTGATGGGGGTTGTGAAGAAGACATATTGTCACCACATATCAATGTAGCAATTAAATCACATATTTTTTGGGTCTGGTAAATACACAAATCGATCGCTCAACTATTCCCAAATTCTCACCGTCAATAACTGCGGCGGCGTGGTATACAGAAGAGCGATCGAATCCACTTTTATCGATCGGGCGTTGCTGATTTTAGCAATCTTCTAATTAGCGCCCTCTGCTGCGGGAAGAGCCACTGCGACTAGGCCTGCGAGAAGCCCCGCCGCTACCAAAACTCGGCTGGCGCTTGTATTCATTTTGACGCGGCTGCTGCGATCGTTTCAAAGTGCTGCCGCCGTAACCCGAACCGGTCGATCGATTGGCATTCGGCGGTGCTTGCCGTCTTACTGGCGCATTCGATGTGGGCGATCGCAAGCGGCCGGTCGTCCTTAAAACTTGACGGTTTCTCACAGCAGCAGGCGGGGCTTGGTAGCGAGTTTGATATTGCGAGACAGCTTGGCCGTAAGTATTGCCGTACCCGCCATATCCGTTCATAATTACCCCAGGCTGATAGAGTGGCGGCACGTAATATCGCGGTGTAAATAACAAACTGCCGATCGCCTGACCTGCCACGGCCCCAGCAAACGGAGCCCAGAAGCCCGATTGCTGCCGCACCACCACCGTTTGCGGCTGACCTGTTTGAGGATTAGCAACAGTTTCAGTAACGTTATGAACGTACTCAATTTTAAAATCTTCTGTCAAATGCAGGCTCGCATTATTGTTATCAATTTTTAGATAACTTTTCTTACCTGCCGATATTTCTTCCTCCGTCAAACGAGCCATTTGTAAATCGGTACTGCGATAAATAGAAGAAGTACCGGGGGGAGTATTCAGCAACATCAAACTGTACTCGCCATCGCCATCGTCGTAGGTAGCTTGCTGTACGGGATATTCCCCTTGACTCAAGTTATTCTTTGGTGAAGTACGCACCCTGTTAATCTCCTGATTTCCAGCAGCAGGATTTGTCGGAGCTTGGACTGAAGGAGAGCCGCAAGCGGTTGTCGTCACCAACAAAATTACAGCCATCAAATAAACTGTCAGTTTTCGCAGCATAGTCAATAATATTTGCTCATTGGTTGTTGGTCGTGAAAGCATTTCTGCGCCATCTTTAAGAGTGCGAGATGAATGTTGCGGCGAGTCTTCTAGCTAACCGCAAGCATCTTCATATCGCCCTATAAAAAAAAGCTTTTTACAAAGCCCGTAGTTTTTCCTCGGTAAAAAATCCGAACGATCGAACCTTTTTATTTTTCTTCTTTTTTTTAAATCGTGTCGGCTAACATTGTTTTTGTCAAAGCGAATTATTTTTACCAAAGCACTGGTTCGTTGTGTTGATGGCAACTTTTCCAGTTTTTAAAGGGGAATGAGTTCTGGGAAATTGACCAAAACTTGGTCGTTGGTAAGTTCGTCTCCCAATTGTGCCGGAGAAAAGTGAACTTGCACGGCTCGCAGCTTTTCCTGGTACTGTAAATTAATCAATGCTTTCAAACCAGCTTTCAGGGCGCTCATGTCAGCGAGGTCTGTTTCTAGGGCTGGAACTTCACCTTCATAAGCAACTGTCAGCATCACTACCACATTTCTAGTTACCGGCAAAGACAACGGGGAATTTTTCTCGTCAGCAGATGTGCTGTATTGAGGTTCGCTGAGATAGCGGGAGGCTGAATCAGTGAAAAGTTCATCCACATAATCGCCCGCTTCGCCTTCATCCCAAAAAACATCACCTTCATTAGCGGCTGCTTGCCAGTAGTTGTCATACTGTAACAAGTGATTGCAAATTTCTACAAGGCCTTCTCCCAAAACTGTTACATCGCCATCGGCATCAATTGCTTCTCTGGCGGTGCTGTTGAGAACTCCTAACATCGGTGCAACTTCTTCACCTGTTAGCTGAACGAACACGCGACAAACTGCTAATCTAGTTTTACCTGTAAATTGATTGAACCGATCGCGCAAACCACTCATAATCACCTATAGTTGTCATCTTTTTGGCAATGCTTTCTATCATATCACCCTATTGCAACTATTGTTATCTACCTTCAGATTGAGAACGAGATTTTTTTCGGCGATCGCCCCCGCAGCCTATATTATCGCTTTGAGCGATCTAATTTCAAAAAGTCGATATCAGACAATCGTAAAAAGTCTGTAAAAAGCAGGAGCGAAGAGCCAGATTCGGCTGGGAAAACAGCATTTTTTATTCAGTGCGCGATCGCCCAATCGTAAAAAGCCTGTAAAAAGCAGGAGCGAAGAGCCAGATTCGGCTGGGAAAACAGCATTTTTTATTCAGTGCGCGATCGCCTCAAGAGTTTGCGAGGGAGCATCTGTGTTTTGCATTTGTAGTAGTGCGAGCGTCCCTGCTCGCGTGCTTTACAGAGCAAGCGAGCGGGGACGATCGCACTATAAAAAAACCCTTTTTGTAATGTAGGAAATGCTCCGTCACGAGTTCTTGAGGTGCATTATTAAACGCAAAACACAAATGCTCCCCAATTGCAAATTAAAAAACATCCAATCTTGCAAGATGGAATATTCCCTCAGCGAAGGCTTTGGCGGGCGATCGCTATTTGAGATCGTGTCGGTTCGATTACCATAAAAAAACGGTTCGTAGTGCGGACTTGCATACGCTTGCTTGGCTGCAGACTGAAGTCTGCACTACGAACCTTACTACGAACCTGACTGATTGCAGTCTATTTGACGATCGCACTTTCGACTGGTTCGATCGCACTTTCAGAAAGTAACTCTGCAACTTGCTCCACCGGCAAATCTAGCTCGCCGCCTGGAGCTTCCGGGTGTTCGCGAACCACAGCAACCGCATCTGCAGTCTCAGCTACACTTGCATCTGCGATCGGCTCAACAGGCTCTTCAAAAACTTCAAAATTATCGTTAATCGCAGCACAAGCCGCAGAGGCCCGCTGGCCGGCGCGATAGCTCATGTAAGCCGCACCGCCACCCAAAACCCCAAACAAACCCAGAAAACCCAGAGTCGCTATTTTGTCGGATTTCCACGGATTCATTTGATCGGAGCCACCCGAACCCAGGAGCGTTGTCGTAGAACCAGATTGAGCCGCCCCTGATTTTTTGTAGGAACAGGGGAAAGCAGATGCAGCGTCACCTATGGCGATGCTACTGGCGATCGCGATGGTGGAAGCAATGCCAGCGAACACTTGAAACTTCTTCATAGTGATCTGGAAGATTGTAAAGGATCATTAAAAAATAAATGGTAACAGCTCTTTACAAATAGATCAACTAGATCGACAGGCGATCGCCGCGCAAATCACAGATCGATCGCAAATATCCGCGATCGCCCGATCGCAAATATAATTTTAGATTACCAAAAATAAACAATAAAAACCTTGTTATGTAAGCGTTACGCTCAAAATCATCGATAGAAATTTAAGTGTGTTGAATCAATATTTCAGCGCCCCAAAATCAGAAAATCTGAAGTCCGACAACAGAAAATTCGATCGCAGAGCGACAAACACTTGATGACAAACTACATTTAAGGCTACTTTTAAAAAGACTTAGTTATTGGAAAAACTTTTATTTTTATGACAAACATTGGGAATCAACGCATTGAGCGAGAACCTCATCGATTGTTGGTGACGGGCGGGGCTGGATTTATCGGCTCGAATTTTGTGCATCACTGGTGCAGCAGCTATCCGGGCGATCGAGTAATCGTACTCGACGCTTTAACCTACGCCGGCAACAGAGAAACCCTAGCAACCTTGGAAGGAGGAGAAAATTTTCGGTTTGTGCAGGGGGATATTTGCGATCGAGCCCTAGTCGATAGCTTGCTCAAACAAGAAAACATCAACATAGTCGCCCACTTTGCCGCAGAATCCCACGTTGACAGATCAATTATCGGGCCAGCAGCCTTCGTTCAAACCAACGTCGTCGGAACCTTCACACTCCTAGAAGCCTTCCGCAAGCACTTTGAAGCAACAGACGACTCGTCTCTCAAAGCACAAATGCGCTTCCTCCACGTTTCCACCGACGAAGTTTACGGCAGTCTCGGCCCCGACGACCCAGCATTTACCGAAACCACCGCCTACTCCCCCAACAGCCCCTACTCAGCCTCCAAAGCCGGCAGCGACCACCTCGCCCGTGCCTATTTCCACACCTACGGCCTCCCCACAATCATCACCAACTGTTCCAACAATTACGGCCCCTATCACTTCCCCGAAAAGCTGATTCCATTAATGTGCATCAATATGCTACTCGGCAAACCCCTGCCAGTATACGGCGACGGTCAAAACGTCCGAGATTGGCTGTATGTCCTCGACCACTGCCGCGCCTTAGATGCCGTTATCCACCGCGGCCAACCAGGAGAAACCTACAATGTTGGCGGCAACAACGAGGTAAAAAATCTCGATTTAGTCAAAATGCTCTGCCAGCTAATGGACGAATTAGCCGAAGATTTGCCCGCGCGCCCTTGCGAACAACTGATCTCGTTTGTCAAAGACAGAGCCGGGCACGATCGGCGTTACGCTATTGATGCCAGCAAAATAGAAACAGAACTAGGTTGGACTCCCTCAGTAACAGTTGAAGAAGGCCTGCGGCAGACCGTAGAATGGTACTTAGCCCATCGCGAGTGGTGGGAACCCCTGCTTTCGGAGGAATATCAAACTTATTACCAAAAAATTTACGCTCATCAGTAATTGGTAATTGCTAATTCGGGTAAGGTGCGAATTCCGCACCCTACAAATTCTTCTGATTTAATTAGATGAAAACTAATATCACAAACATTCACTCTTGTCAATTATTGTGAAGATTTAGTTAACATTCATCCCAAACGCATAAATTTCAGTGTTTGTGGCTGATAATTTCTATAGAGTTACCTGCTCGAGCATTTTATAAGCTTTTAGTAAAAAACAAAAAGCAGCAATGATAGAAATCAACTGGATCAAACAAATCCAAGAACCTAAATATTGGCTGTTAGGCATAGCCGCCGGCTTGATTGCCTTGCAACTGACTCTGGCTGCCAGAACAAACGACACAGACCTCTTCGGCACAATGTTAATGTTTTGGGGAGTCGTGGTATTTCTGATTTGGGAAAAACACGAATCCCTAACTTTTGAAAGCGGAGTTTTCGCCAGCTTTTTGGGAGCATCGTTAATTGCCTTCACTTTGCTCAAAACTTCCTCCATATCGGGCTACGACTTGTTTATCAGAGTTGCCCCTTTCTTATCTGGAATCAGTCTGGCTTTGCTAGCTTCCGGCACAAAAGGACTGAAACAATATTGGCAAGAACTGCTAATACTTGCCTATGTTATTATTCCTCCCGGCGCGATCGGAGTATTTGTTGACGTAGCCCTACTAACAGCCAAATTTTCAGCTTTCATCCTGCACTATCTAGGATTTGAAGTTATACGGAAAGGAGTTTTTCTCATCCTAGAAAAGGGCAGCGTCGAAGTCTATCACGGCTGTTCTGGCGTGAATGCCATGCTACAACTACTAGGACTATCCCTAGTTTTCTTGCTGATGTTTCCGACAACTAGGGGACAGAAAATTGTAGTCCCAATCGTAGCAATACTTATTGCATTTGTCGTGAATGCCGCGCGGATTGCTCTCCTGGCAGTGCTGGTATCGCTATCTCAACCAGAAGCATTTAAATACTGGCACGAAGGTAGTGGATCGGTAGTCTTTTCGATGATTTCTGTATTCTTTTTCGGGCTATTCTGCTGGTTTGCAATCTTGCAATCGGAACCGCCAAATAATAAACAACAAAATTGCTAATGGCTATTACCTCTTGGAAACCAATGAGAATTTCTCTTTTGGCTGTTACCTTGGCAGGAGTTTTATTAGTGGCCGGAAAGTTGACATTCTATCCATCAACAGGCAATAGTCTAGTAACCCAGTTTAATTTTCCCGACTCTGTGCCTTTAGCAGAGTGGAAACTAATCAAGAGCGCGCCGCTGGAAATCACCGATACTTCACAAGTCAAGGCTGCCCGAAAGTATCAATATCAAAAAAATAGCAAGGATCTAGAAATAGAGATGCGCTATTTGGTGAATACCATTGGGGACGTGGAAGGTATGATGAAGGGACATACTATTCTCAAGTCGTCTCCTGGTAAACTAGCATTAGCAAGCACTCAAGCTGCCGGGTTTCACGGAATTTTGCAACAGCAAAATCGACTGTATTTGAGTTCCTGTATCAATCCTCGCGGCAGTCCTACAGTAACTTCCCAACAGTTTAGATACAATCGAAATACTAGCGATTTGCAGCCGAACCGCATTTTGTTTTGGCTGTTGGGTAGGGGAAATATTCAAGACAAGCGCTGTTTGTGGACTCAGATGTCTATGCCTTTGGATAAAACAACTCCAGAAGATGCCAAAAAAATCCTAGAGAATGCTTGGGTTTCTTGGTATGGGTGGTGGCAGCCACGATTTCCCGAACCTTAAGTAAGTCGATTTTAGATTCTTCGACTTGCTTCGGCTACGCTGGCTCACAAGTCGCTAGCGAACAAGTTTTAGATTTTAGATTTACTCGACTTGATGAATCTGGGAACTCTAACTTTGGTCTAAAATTTGGAGATTCGACGACTTCAATATGTAGCTTGTATCCGTTTTTAACGGAGAGATAGATTTTTTTGTTAACAACAACAGTGAGGATTTTATGAATGACATACAAGGCGAACAAGGTTTTTCTATTTACAGGCTGCGTTGGATTGGCTACGGTTTATTAATTTTGTCTTTATTAGATACGATCGCAGTTTTGATACCAGCAAACTTCGGCAATCGCGTCTGGGAATTGCAGACGATTGGCGCTGTAGTGGAACGGGTACCAGTTCCGCTGCTGGCTATGGCGCTGATATTTTTTGGGGAAGATTACGATCGCAGGCGTTTTGAAGACCCTTTGTTAAAGCTTTTGTCTTGGGTTTCTTTGCTGTTGGCGCTGCTTTTTCTGTTGATGTTGCCTTTGGGAATTTTTGGCACTATCTACGTCAACAACCAAAACAGCAAGCAAATTACTACTCAAGCAGATCAACAATTAGCTCAGTTGCAGCAAGTGGAAGAACGGCTGAACAAGGGCACTCCTGAAGATTTAAGGAATTTGGCGGGGGAACTTACCCGTTTGGGGGTACCAGCGGATACGCAAAACCCGCAGGAATTAAAAAGCCAAATTCTTTCAAGAATTACTCCGGCTAAGGAACGGTTGAAGACACAAAGCGCCACGGTTCAGTCAAGTCAGCGCTTGGGGTTATTTAAAAATGCTGTTAAGTGGCTGCTGGGTGCACTGATTTCTAGTGTTTTGTTTTTTACGATATGGCGCGGCACTGATTGGGCTCGGTAGTAGTTTTGAGTTTTGAGTTAGATGTAAGGTGTGCCGACGCGCACCTTACGAACTTATACAGCATATTCCATGTAGATGTAGAGAGCGAGAAACCGGGTTTCACAGAACAGAATCAGTTATCCGGCGAGAACTGTAAAGAAACCCGGTTAGGAGTGTGTACTTCATAAACCTGGAATACGATATATGAGTATCCAGCTACAAAGTTAAGAACTTAGGTGCTGAGCGATCGTATTTTCTAGTTTTTCGGCAATGCCTTCTACCCAGTTTTCGTCTTGTTTTGTATAGCTGCGGGGCGCGTTGGCACCTAAGATTAAAACGCCTTGACTGCCGATCGGCTGACAAATGACTCCTTGAGTATTTTCTGGCAAATAGTCGAATTCGATTTTGCCGGGATAAATATCGAGCTTTACTAAATAAACTGGTTTGTTTTTGTCGATCGCTCGCTGCAATATTGGGCCCGGTTTGACTTCGGGATTGATGCCTAAAATGCCGCGCCGCAATAAAACTTTTCCTCGATACACAATGACGATCGCCCTTGTGGCGGTATTTGTCAACAGCAAACGCGACGCCCAGGCTAATTCTAGCTTGACGGCATCGGGTAAATCCGGCGCAAACTCGAAGCCTTCAGAGCCGATTAGCTGTACCGAATCGGGCGATCGCGCTTGCACCTGCTGCCACAGCAAGCCTGTTAAAATCAGCAGGGCGCTGATAATTACTCCCAAAGCGTCCGATCGAGCTTGAGAGTCTGTAATCTGCTCTGTTAGTAAGCGGTTTACCATCAGCAGCGTACCTGACAATCCTCCTGCAACTAAGGGCAATTGCCGCAAAACTTTATTTGGATCGGATTTAGTCATTAGTTATTTGTTATTGGTTATTTGTTATTGGTTATTGGTTATTGGTTATTGGTTATTGGTTATTGGTTATTTGTTATTTGTTATTTGTTATTTGTTGTTGGAAATTGTTGACTGTTGACTGTTGACTGTTGACTGTTGACTGTTGACTGTTGACTAATAACTACTTCTTTCCTGCCAAGTGCTTTCCTGCCAACTGCCAAGTGCTTTCCTGCCAACTGCCAACTGCCAAGTGCTTTCCTGCCAACTGCCAAGTGCTTTCCTGCCAACTGCCAACTGCCAACTGCCAACTGCCAACTAACTTTACCCAACTTCTCCAGGTTCAACAATTCGCTGGAACAAATAACCCGTTCCCCGCGCCGTTAAAATTAATTCGGGATTGCTGGGGTCGTCTTCCAACTTTGCTCGGAGCCGGGAGATGTGAACATCCACTACGCGGGTATCTACGTGGCGTTCTGGCGTGTATCCCCAAACTTCCTGCAAAATTTCCGATCGCGAAAAAGGCTCTCCAGAACGGCTCACTAGCAGCTCTAACAGGCTGAATTCCATGCCTGTGAGCCGAATTCGCTCGTCGCCTTTGTAAACTTGGCGCTTGTTGGTATCAATCCTAATATTCGTGACTTGAATGACTCCAGAGCTGGGAATTCCCGAGGTGCCGTTTTTGTCAACTCTCCGCAGTACCGAACGGATGCGGGCTTCTAGTTCTTTGGGAGAGAAAGGTTTGACGACGTAATCGTCTGCGCCTAATTCTAAACCGGTGATGCGATCGGCTACGTCTCCCAAAGCGGTTAGCATGATGATGGGTACGTCTGATTCTTTACGCAACTCCTGACAGACGCCGTAACCGTCTAGCTTCGGCATCATCACGTCCAAAACCACTAAGTCTGGTTCGCTGTTGCGAAATGTTTCGAGAGCTTCTTCGCCGTCAGCAGCGGTGACGACATCGTAGCCAATCATCGAAAGGCGAGTCTCCAGAATGCGCCGGATACTGGCTTCGTCATCGACTACCAGAATTTTTTCTTTATGGTTTTCCAATTTACCGAGCACTCCTTAAGTTACATTTCAGATAATGTTAATTTTTTGTACCCTATCATAGAAGCTACAGATTGAATCATTGGTGGCGATCGATCTGAAAGCTTTATAATTGCTTTAACTCAGATTTTTCTAAATGTTAGGGTGACTATTTATCATCATAAACAATGGCTAAGCCTCGAATACAATATATTTGTCGGGAATGCGGGTATGATTCACCACAATATTTTGGCAGGTGTCCTAGCTGTCACAAGTGGGATTCTTTTGACGAGCAGTTGGAACAACCTACTGCTGGTGGCTCGCGGGCTGGTTTAACTGGGGTGACAACTAAGACGGTGGGCGGTTCGCCTCCTGATAAGTCGAAGGGTCAACCGAGAGCATCTTTTAGATTATCGCAGATTGCTGACCAAACTCAGTCTCGCTGGCCTTCTGGTTACGGGGAGCTCGATCGAGTTTTGGGAGGCGGGATTGTTCCGGGTTCCCTGGTGTTGATTGGCGGGGAACCAGGTATCGGGAAATCAACGCTGCTTTTACAGGTGGCGAATATGTTGGCGCGCAAGGATCGGGTACTGTATGTCAGTGCGGAGGAGTCTGGCCAACAGGTGAAATTGCGATCGCAGCGTTTGGGTGTAGCTAATCCCGTTGATTTGTCAAGCAACGGCGGACATAAATCCGGCAGCAACGGGGAAGCTAAAGCGGATTTCGAGGACAAGTCAGCGGAGAATTTCTACTTGCTTCCCGAGACGGATTTAGAAGTAGTTTTGCGGGAGTTGGAATCGCTCAAACCGAATGTGGCGGTGATTGACAGCATCCAAACTATTTATTTTGCTAGTTTAACATCGGCTCCGGGTTCGGTGGCTCAGGTGCGGGAATGTACGTCGGCTTTGATGCAGGTGGCGAAGAGGGAAAATATTACTTTATTTATTGTCGGTCACGTTACTAAGGATGGAGGTTTGGCGGGGCCGAGGGTGTTGGAACATTTGGTAGATACTGTACTTTATTTTGAGGGCGATCGCTTTGCTTCTCACCGACTTTTGCGATCGATGAAAAACCGTTTTGGGGCGACTCACGAAATCGGTGTTTTTGAAATGGTAGCAGAGGGTTTGCGAGAAGTAGACAATCCGTCGGAGTTATTTTTAGGTAATAAGGATGAATTTTCTCCCGGTACTTCTACGACGGTTGCTTGCGAAGGAACTCGACCGATTTTAGTAGAAATTCAAGCGTTAGTCAGTCCTGCGAGTTTTGGTTCGCCGCGCCGCTCTACTACGGGTGTTGATAATAGTAGATTGCAGCAAATTTTAGCTGTTTTGGAGAAAAGGGTGGGGATTCCTTTGTCTAAATTGGATACTATTGTAGCTTCGGTGGGCGGGTTGAAGGTGGAGGAACCGGCGTCGGATTTGGCAGTTGCGATCGCGGTTGTGGCCAGTTTTCGCGATCGGGTAATTGATGCGCGCACAGTTTTGCTGGGGGAAGTTGGTTTGGGAGGACAGGTGCGGCCGGTTTCTCAGTTAGAATTGCGACTGAGGGAGGCGGCTAAGTTGGGGTTCAAAAGGGCGATCGTTCCGAAGAATCAACCGGTGCCAGATTTGGGGATGGAAATTATTCCGGTGGCGAGAGTAATCGATGCAATTATTGCCGCAATTCCGGCTACTCCGGCTCAGTTGCAGTCTGATGATATGGAGTTGCCGTCTCTTGATTTGGAGGAAGAAGATTTATCGAATTGAGTTAGAATAGTGATGTTGTCAATTGAGATTAAGGAGGCAAAAATTATGTATCAAGTAGACATTATTGAGGCAAAAGAAAAACTGCTTGAATTAATTGAAGCGGCGATGAGAGGTGAAGAAGTTGCCATTAGTAAAGATAACCAGCCTGTTGTAAAATTGGTAGGGATACCGCCAGCTAATAAGAAGCGGTGGCCATCCAAAGCTGGGAGTGCTAAAGGCATGGTTTGGATGTCTGATGATTTTGACGAACCGCTAGAAGAATTTAAGGAGTACATGGAATGAGGTTGTTGTTGGACACTCATACTTTTATTTGGTATGTCACGGACAACCCTAGACTTAGCGCCAATGTCAAACTGCTAATTGAAGATGAAAATAACGAGAAGCTAGTCAGTATAGCTAGCATCTGGGAAATGGCAATTAAGCACAGCATAGGCAGGCTAAACTTTAGTCTGCCTTTTATGGAGTTTGTGGAACATCAACTCAGTGTTAGCAATATCGGGCTACTGGAGATTAATCTCAACCACATTGAGGTTGTGGCTTCACTGCCTTTGCATCACCGCGCTCCATTTGACAGGCTGATAATTGCTCAATCAATGTCGGAACAGATACCGGTTTTGAGCGTTGATGCTATTTTTGATGCTTATGCGATCGCGCGGCTTTGGTGAATTAAGTTAGTATAAAAATAAAGAGGCAAAAAGGAGGTAATAGCAACGTGAGCGTTAGATTACATCCCCATGCTCAAGCACGATTGAGTGAGGTGCAACTGAGGCAGAAGTAATTGCTACTGTAGAAAGTGGTACAACTTTTCCGGCCGGGTTTGGCAGAACTGGATTTAGGCGCAACTTTTCCTTCAATGCTGAGTGGCAGGGAAAAGTTTATGCTATGAAGGAAGTGCAGGATCGCAGCGTCAGAAGGCGAAGACTGGATAATTCTCACTGTAATTGTCAAATTCTTTGGAGCAGGAGGTTCCCGTGAAACTGACTTACGATCCGAGATACAACGTAGCTTATATATACCTGCAAGAAAAAACCGCACAGGTAGAAACTATCCAGGTTAGCGATCAAATGAATGTAGATATTGCCCCAAACGGTACTATTTATGGAATTGAATTACTCAATGCCCATCAACAATTAGGGGCAGACAGTCAAGAAAAACTGATTGTTGTCAACGAAGCTTTGGGAAAATCAGCAGAGATTCAACTGGCACTATAAATGCCTTCATATATCGATATAAAATACAGATTAAAATATACCATGAAAGCTTACGAGTTTCCAGCAAAAGTCACAGATGAAGGGAAAATAGAATTTCCCGATACTATCTTAAAATACTTGACAGCTAACCAAGAAGTCAGAGTTATTGTTTTGGTGCAAGAACCAACAAACTCCGAACCCGATGAAGTAGAGGAAAAAACAGATTGGCATCGTCTTGCCGCCCAACAATTCTTTGCCGATTTCAGCGAAGCAGACGCAATTTACGATGAGGAGTGAGCTCTGACTAATTATCAGTTTGGAGAATTAGTTATAGTCGCATTCATCTTTGCAGGTACAACCGAAACTAAACGCCGTCCAGGTTTGATACTGTTGGACACGGGAGATGAAGACACGATCGTTGCTAAAATAACCAGTCAAATCCCTCGTACAACCTTTGATGTCGAAATTCAGCAATGGCAACAAGCAGGATTAAAGCGACCTTCAGTGGTTCGCTTACATAAACTGAACACATTACAAAAAAGTTTAGTGGAAAGGAGACTGGGAATATTAACCCCAGATGATTTGGCGCAAGTGCGAGATAGAGTCAAACAAATCTGGTCTTTTCTTTGATGAACATACAAGCTCGCAAGCTTTTTCACCCCAACATGAACAAGTCAAAAAGACGTAAAAATCAGTGGTCAAATGAACTCAACGACATTATTCGAGGTGCATCGGGGGGCTTTTTGTTCGGAATTCCCCTGCTTTATACGATGGAGGTTTGGTGGATTGGTTCGCACAGTAAACCGATCGACATTTCGATCGCCATTGCAACTACTTTTATCGCCGTTTTCTTGCTGATTCGTACTGAAGGTTTTCGCAAAACTAGGGACATCCGCTGGCGAGATGCTGCAATGGATACCGTAGAAGCGATCGCAATTGGGATTGTCTGCGCCGCTGCGATCCTGTTTTTGCTCAGGGAAATTAGGCTGGAGACTCCGCTGCAAGAAAATTTGGGGAAAATCATCTTTGAAGGCTTACCGTTTGCTTTGGGAGTGGCACTAGCAAGGGGTTTCTTGAGCGGCGATCGCTATCAAAGCTCAGACGGCGACAGCGAACCTACAATTAATCCAACTGTAGCAGATATCGGCGCTACTTTAATCGGCGCTACGATCGTTGCTTTCAACATCGCCCCAACCGACGAAGTTCCCATGTTAGCGGCAGCTATTTCGCCGCCTTGGCAATTAGCAATTATCGCCGCTTCGCTGCTAATTTCCTACGGTATTGTATTTGTAGCAGGCTTTACTTATCAAGAAAAGCGCCAACAACAACAAGGGATTTTTCAGCGTCCCCTCAGCGAAACTGTAATGGCGTATTTAGTGTCGCTGGCGGCTTCTGCATTTATGCTATTTTTCTTCCAAAAACTCAACTTTGACGATCCGTGGTCGATTTGGTTGAGCTATACGTTAGTATTGGGATTGCCGGCGACAATTGGCGGCGCTGCGGGGAGGTTAACGGTATGAGTGAAAACAATACAGAAAGCGATCGCGAACAGCAACAAAAAAGAAATCCTGCTGAATGGGTGACATTTGCGATCGCCTGTTTCATCCTTTCTGGCCTCACCGGACTCGTACTCTACAACTGGGCGACTAAAGAACAGAAACCTCCGGTGATTTCTGTCACTCGCAATGCACCAATTCGCGAAACCCAAGGGCAATTTTACGTGCCGTTTACAGTGACTAACACGGGCGGCGAAACGGCTGAATCAGTGCAAATTATTGCGGAACTGCGAGTCAACGGTGAAGTGTTGGAATCCGGCGACCAACAAATTGACTTTTTGTCAAGCGGCGAAACTCAAGAAGGAGCTTTTATTTTCAGCCGCAACCCCAGTCAAGGTGAATTGATGGTGCGATCGAGCAGCTACAAACTGCCTTAACACAGATAAAAATCGGCGGTTAAAACCTTTTCACCTCTGTGAACTCTTCCTCTTCCTTCGCGCCCTTAGCGTCTTCGCGGTTCGTTCAATCTAAAAAAAAACCTGGCGCGTTGGCATTTATTGCTATATTCCGCGCAGGCGCGATTTCAATCGCCGCTTTGGAAGTGCGATCGCCCTACTGCTTCACTTGATTATTTTCCCACTTCCAAACACAGCTAGAAATCAAATTTGTACAGATATGAGCCGTAATTGGCACTAACAAATTCCCAGTCACTAAAACACTGTAACCTAACAGCAATCCCACCGCCGTCGCCCAAACAGCATAAGGCCATTGATCCGTGCCTCCTAAGTGCAGAATGCCGAAGCAAAAACTTGATAAAATTAAACCAGTAAAATTCATTCCCAAGGCAGAAAGCATCACGCCTCGAAATAACAATTCTTCGCTCAGTCCCGGTAGCAGTCCCAGCCAAATTAAATCCGGCCAAAATAGGGGTTTGAGCACTACTTCTAAGTAAACGTCAGCACTCCGGCGATAACCGGGCCAAAGGCGATAAACGATCGCGCTACCGCCTGTAATTGCCAATCCGATCGCACATCCTGCGAGCAAATCCATTACGTTCAATTTGACTGGCAAAAGCGATACCGATCCAAATAGCAACCACACTTTAGCTACCGCCAGCAACATAATGGCTGTTACACCCATTGCTACTAAAACTTGGGTGCGCGTCAAGGGTTCAATTTCAGGATTTTCGGGAATTTTTTCTGCCACTTAATCACTTTTATATTTGAGGTTTGAGATTTTAGATTTGTTTAGTTTAGTCAGACAAACAACGCAGGGAGGAGATGTCTGTACCCAAGGAAGCTGGACTGATGCCGGCTCGTAAAGCGACCAACACTCCGATCGCCTCTAAATATGAGTTTACCTGCAAAGCTTTGATTCCGAGTTTTTCTGGAGTCGCCTGCATCTGGGTTTTGTTGTCGCCCACAGCGATAATTTGTACCGACGATCGCCCGCTCAAACTCAGGATAGCACTGCCGCCGCAGGCTGTGGCGGGTATCACCACCGCATCGACTCGATCGGCAGTAATCGATAATTGACTCCCTAGAGCGCTTTCTGGCCCGACAAATTGGGGAGCTTTGCCCAGGCCGGCAAGCACGCAAGGTAAAAAAGTATACCCGATTTCCTCAGCAGCCGATCGCGGGGAAAGCTGCGGATCGAGGGGAAGCGCAGACAGCGCCGGGGCGTGGGCGCAGGGAATTTTAAAAGTTCTGACGATCAGGTGGCTGATGACAGCTTCCGCGCCGGCGAGGGGGTCAACTCCTTTGCCGCGGCGGTAGTTTTCGAGGGCGATGCTGCCTTCATCGTCGGGAAATCTCGCCACAACGGCGATCGCCTCGACTTTTGCTTGTCGGATCAATTTTTCGGCGGCGCGCAATAAACTGTCGGGATTGCCGATCGTCCCCCAGGATGCCCCTGATTCTGAAATACGCAATTCTACTTCCAGGGGGCGATCGGTCAAAATACAATCACTTACGTTCAAACCTAATGTGGCCCTAGCAGCGTCAACGGCTTGCAAGTGCCGCAACTGCAACTCTGGTTCGATCGCGGAATCTAGGATTAAGCCGATGCGATTTTGATGTACTGGTTGCAACCCCCAGCATCCTGCTGCAAACTTGTCAAGGGCGTAACCTTCCACGTAGAGAGCGTTAGGTATCGGCCAATAAAGTTGAGCGCCGTTGAGGACGTTGGGGTGAGTAATCAGCGTATCTGAAACTTGGGCGATCGCCCTAGCCACCGGCAGCGCATCTCCTGCAAAGCCACCAATCGAGGCTCCAACCCCTGTGGGGACTATCAAAACCACTGTTAAAGGGGGGGAGTTCACGCTGCTACGGGGGATGATTCCACGAGCACGTAGCCTTCTATCACAGCCTTTTGCCGATCGACATCCACATCTGTGACAGCCCAGCGCAGCGGTTCGCCGTGCTTTTGCAGTTCAATTTCAATCGCCGAGTGCAGTTCTTCGGCGGTATCGTGGAGGTCAACTTCTGCGGAAATGAAATGGGTGGTCATAGGGCGATCCATAATAGGTTTACCGCGATCGATATTTATGTCAATTTTAGTTTATTTCTATGGTTTGCCAAACTGCCGAGCGTACACAATATCTTCTTTTTCTGTTTCTATCTTCAAGTTGGATCTCGGATAAGCAACGCACAGCAATACATAACCTTCCGCCTGAAGTTCCAGACTCACGCCCATCCCATCGCTTTGTTCGACTTCTCCTTCAATAATTTTTGCAGCGCAGGTAGTACAAACCCCCGCATTGCAAGAACTCGGCAACTCAATACCCGCAGCGGCCGCCGTCTGCAGAATTTGTTTGTTTTCCGGCACTTGTACGGTATGGGTAGTGCCTTGGTGGATCAATTCAACAGTGTAAATCTTGGACATATTTCTATTAATCGTTTTAATTCTCGATCGGAATTTACGCTAAATTTGCAAACGAAGCAATAAGTATATTACCGCTGTCGGCGATTTTGTGCAAATTTAAAACTACACTGTTTATTGCCAATAACTTTCATTAACTTAACTTGCAGTGCGATCGCGTCCAGCCCCGCAAGCTACGGCATTTTGTCAAGCATTTTTTCACAAACAATCGCAAACAGCACCGGCGAACTCTGCCAGAAAGCAGTTAAATATAACTAATTAACCAATATTTGCCATCAACCCAACAACTCATCAACAGCAACACTAAAACCCGGTAAAACCAACTGAGTGCTGATTGTAGAACCCAAGTTAAAAGCTAACTTTTGAGATTGAATCACAATCATTATCCAGCGACTCTCAGGAAAAACAATCCAAACTTCCAAACAACCAGAATCTAAATACTCTTGTGCTTTCAGAAAAACATCTTCCGCCACATCAGTAGGAGAAACAATTTCCGCAACTAACAGCGGACTTTGAGGAAAAGTAGGAACATCGCCATATTCAGCAACAAGTTCAGCCGTCAAATAAGCAACATCAGGACGACGCACTCGCCTGTCAGTGCGACAAGGAACTTCCGTATAGACTTCGCCACCTTGTCCGCTAGAATCTTTGTAATTTCCCCAAGAACGATCTAGTCTAGATTGGATTCTACTGTGTTTTACTGTCATACCATTTTTCTCTGCAATTTGCCCGTCCACCCATTCCATATCGTCCGGGGGATTAGCTATAAAGTCTTCTAGAGAAACATTGTCTGATAAAACGGGTGTCATTACCACAACCATTTACTCCTTATTGCAGAATTTACTAATTGTATTATAGACATCTTTAGGAATTGTTAATTGTTAATTGTTAATTGTTAATTGTTAATTGGCAATTGTTAATTGTTAATTGTTAATTGTTAATTGGTAATTGGCAATAAAAAATGGGTAATTAGTAATTGAAACTAACCAATTCCCAATCCCTCCGCAACGCTAGAGCCCAATTCCCAATTCCCAATGCCCACCCTTCGACTTCGCTCAGGGCAAGATGCCCAATTCCCAATCCCTCCGCAACGCTAGAGCCCAATTCCCAATGCCCAATTCCCAATCCCTCCGCAACGCTAGAGCCCAATTCCCAATCCCTCCGCAACGCTAGAGCCCAATTCCCTAATTCCCAATTCCCAATCTACTCAATATCAATTTGATTCGGCGGCGGCTTCGGCACATCATCCTTCAAAGTTTTGCGCCCCGAGGCAGCATAATCCTTGTACAAATCTACAAACATCTTTGTCAACTGCTGCAAAGAAATTTGTTCCCCATTAATTTGAGCTTTCATGTAAGTTTTAAGCACTTCAATGTAAGCCAAACCGAGGGCAAGGGTGAGAGTTGCCGCCGTTGCACCGGAAATAGCACCGCCGACAACAGTACCAGCACCGGGAATCATTTTAATCAAATTAGTCACAATACTTCGGCCAACAGCAGTAACCCCGCCAGCCCCGCTAATCGCAGACAGCATCGCCGAAACAAACCCCTTGTCAAAGGGCATTCCAAAAATCACAGTAATATTAGCAATCATTGCCGTTTGCATCGCCATCAAAATCGGCGCATCAGCAAACGGTACAGGAGTCGCACCGACAATTGCAGAACCGGCTACATAACCAGTTACATACTTAAATGCCATGTCAGATTTCAGCGAAACATTGGCAATTTGTTCTTTCACAAAAGCTTTTTGAGCTACTGCAGGCAGCAGTTGAAAAGTTGCATCCACCAACTTGTCTAAACCGTGAGATTTTACTGTATAATCTTCATCTATTTCTTCCGGTTCAGCCATTACCGGGATAATTTGACTGACTGGCAAATTAATGTGTTCCAGTTGCTTGAAAAACTCGCTGGGCTTTTTCGATGTAGTTTGAGTGAGCACTAAAATCACTGGTACATCTTTGACTTCCATTTCTTTCAGCCAGTTTTCCTCGACTGATTCTATTCTATTGGCGTTGTGATTGATGCAGTACCAGATGACGTGAATGTGTTCTTTGGGGTGCAGGAGTCTTTGGTCTTCAATCAGTTTAGCAACGTTTAATTGAATAATTTTAATTTGTTCGGCGTTGAGTTCGAGTCCGGGAGTGTCGTAAACTGCGATCGGGCAATTCGGTTTTGTGTATTGGCGAATACCGTGAGTGACGGGGCGGCCCACTCCGGTTTCTGCCAACCGCTGGCGAAACACAGAATTGATCAGGGTACTTTTGCCGACTCCGGTTTTGCCGATGACTAAAACATTGCACTGTCCCACCTGGTTTTCTGCTTCTTTGAAAGCGTCGTAACTTTTGTTTAAAAGGTCGTCTAGGGAAAAGTCGTCTGACATGGCGGTTTGCGCTCCGAGAAGGATGGGAGATTAAATCTGGATTTCAAACACCACCGAAGAGAATTCGGAGGCTCTACAAACGAAGTCCGCACAACGCGAGACTGGGGGAGTCTTAAAGATATTGTAGCAATTTAGTTTGATGTTTAAGCTAACAGTCGATCGACCTCGATGCTGAAACCGCTGAGGATTTGTTGGGTGGTGGCAGTATCGCCGGCTCTAAATGTCAGCATTCTATCTTGAGTTATCACGAATATTAAACGACTTTCTGGAAAAACTAGCCAGACTTCTTGACAGCTAGATGCTAAATATTCCTGTGCTTTGAAAAAGACATCTTCAGCGATATCGGTGGGTGAAACTATTTCGGCAATTAGGGGAAAACTTTGGGGTAAAGTGGCAAGGTTGCCATATTGTGCAACTAATTCGGGTGTGAGATAAGCGACATCGGGCCGGCGAATTTGTCGGCTAGTGCGACAAGGTGGTGAAATATAAAGTTCACCTCCATTTTTGCTTAAAGTTCTGTAATTTGCCCAAGCACAACCCAGGCTTGATTGAATTTTACCATGCTTGACTGTGACTCCATCTTTCTCAACCAGTTTTCCATCCACCCATTCGATTTGGTCGAGGGGATTAGCCGTGAACTCTTCTAGAGTAAAATGCTTCTGTGCGACAGTAGCAGCGACCATAGTTATTTTTTCGCTTTTGCATATTCGCCGATCCTATTATGACAGATCGGTACAGAGAAGGATATCTGATTCAATTATTCAATATTTTCAGAATTTTCAGATCGATCGCACTCAGGCGGTAAAAAATCAGGATTAAGAACTTCTTCTTCAGTAAAGGGAGACTCTGGGGGAAATATCTGAATAGATAAACCTGTTTCATCTGCGGCTAATTCCCTAGCATCTTGATAAGATTCATTAAATATCTCTTCAAAAAAACGATATAAACTCGGACTGGTTTTGAAGGTATCTCGGATGCGTTTACGATGTTCACGAATGCTGTAAACCCAACTATTTGTTCTTTTTTCTGGCTGACATTTATACTTAAGCAAGTGCATTAAAAGTATCCTCAAATTACTTTTTAAAGCATTTTTATCGCTTCTCCCCATACTTTCCAGTTCCTCTAGTAAGTTCTCTAAATCTATTTCAGAAAACTTTCCCTCTTTTAATAAGTTGATAGTTGCCTGTAACCACAGATAAAAATCCTGTTCGTAAAGGGATGTTATTCCATTTGTTATTGATTGAATAGTTGTCATTTTGTTTGACTCCCTTTCTCTTCTCTAGACATAAGTGTAACATATTCGATAATTTATCGCTGAAGTTAGCTTTACGGGTCCAAATGAGCCGAATTATGCAAGAAGTGCGATCGGTTTGTTAAAAGCTATGGAAAACTACTTTTAAATTTCCTGTTTCATCTAAGCCTATTATGATGTTCGATCAAACCTTCACCAATGGCGCAAACTCCTCTAACTTCACTTGTAGGTCATCCACCAGCATTAAACGATAGCTTTCTGTAGCTTTCAACTTTTGAAAAACATAACTAGCAAAATCATCACGCCACTTTTGCCTATCAAGTTGATTCGAGATATTCAGCGCTCTGATTGATAGGTTATAAGGGTATTCTTCAAATTTGATATCTCGATCGTTTTCAAAATCATGCTTTCCTACTGTAAGAGTGATTGTTGAGTTACGAAACTGATACCAGTTATCAGTACCATCAGAAACTAACTCTAAATTTAGAGCCAGTATCAACTCTAATTCTTTGATTAAATGTTCGATTTTCTGGGGAAAGTCTACAAAAATATCTAGTGTGCGAGACATAAAAACCTACTTTATTGAAACTCAGTAAAAGTGATGTCATAGATATCGCCAATTATTCGGACGCTATCAATTTTTCGGCGTGTAATATTTTTCGCCCTTTGCAAACCTCGTTCAGCCTCAGCCTCTATCAACCCAGATTCCCTAGCATCTATAATTTATATCCCTAGCTTGTCCCCCTCGTCTAATCGAGTTGTTAAATCGCACCTAATAAAGTTGACTAAAAACATAATCAGCCAACTCAATCAAAGCCTGCTTCGACTCTGACGGCGGGAACCCCACCAAACGCATAACCGCAGACTGAGCTGACTTAACCAGTAATTCCCGCGATCGCCTGGGATGTTTGAAAGGTTACTCATGGGCTTAACAAGAGATAGAGAGGGAAACGCATGGAGAAATTATAACTGTTGCAGTCGAGCTTGAACCAATTTTTGAATATTTGTGGCAGAGATCGGATTTATGAGAGTTACGCACAGCAAAGAAACCGGGTTTTTCACTTAGTTAAGGGCTGGGATGCCGTATTTTCGCAAAAAAACCCGGTTTCTAATCACCCGTGTGTAAGTCATAATTTAAAAATGTTCCAGCAGAGATTTCTCTTGGGCGTAAATTTTTCGCAGCGACTCCACAGCTATTCGACTTAACATCAATTTAATCAATCCCACCATTTTCCCCCACTCGAACAATTCAGCAACAGAAACAGCTTTATGAAATTTCTCCGCATAGAAATCCACCCAAAAATTCGGCGCGTGTCTCTGTTTCTGACTCGCCATCCGGCGCTTCCAGTAACCAAAATCTAAACCAGAGGGCGATTCTACTCCCACCACTGGCGGAAAGTCGGCATAACTCACAAACCGACTCATCCCTTGGGCGTGCACGTACAGGATATGCGCCCAGCACTCGAAGCGATATATTTGTTCTACCTTGATTTTGAGCAGGCGGGCGATCGCCTCTTTGGTAACGAACCGGCTCAATCTGTGTCTGGGGGTTGATTTTGGTCGAAAGCTTGCTAACATGGTTGATATCCTCGATGGTTAATATCCTGGATGGTTAATATCCTTGGTTGTTTGGGAATTTAGTTGATAAGTTTCCTGCTTTGGATAGATAAGTCCCTTATGTGGGATTTGAACTTTGATAGGCGATCGTCTTTTAGTTTTCCAGACCTGGGGGCGATCGCTTTTTACATTATAATTGCATGACTTATATTAGTCAAGTGTCAAGAGGTTATGGGATTAATTAAGTTGCGCGTGCGAGAATTCGCTGCCGAGAAGGGCTGGACGCTAAAAGAAGTTTCAGAGCGATCGGGCGTAGTCTACAGTACGCTGAGAACCTATGCCCGATCGCCCGGATTAGCAACAGTTGACGTGACAGCCTTGCACAAGTTGGCGAGGACTTTTGATGTGATGGTCGAAGATTTGTATGAGATTGTGGAAGATTAGGCGATCGCTGTTACGATATTTTTATTAAAAACTAAATCTAGTATTTTGTCAATGGGTTTAATTAGATTGCGGGTTAAAGAATTTGCTGCTGAGAAAGGCTGGACGATCAAAGAGGTTTCGGAGCGATCGGGAGTCATTTACAGCACACTCAGCACCTATTCGCGTTCTCCGGGAATGGCGATGGTTGATTTTACTTGTCTGCTGAAGCTGGCACGTACTTTTGACGTGATGGTGGAAGATTTGGTTGAGGTTGTGAAAGAGTAGCCGATCGCCTTTTGGGATCAAATATTTAATGATGGTACACCATCATTTGTCAAGTATGGGTTTAGTCAGACTAAAAGTTAGAGAATTCGCCGCTGAGAAAGGTTGGACGCTAAAAGAGGTTTCAGAGCGATCGGGAGTAATTTACAGCACCGTCAGACACTACGCCCGCTGTCCGGGAGTGTCAACCATTGACTTTATTTCTATACACAAATTGGCCCGCACCTTTGATGTAATGATTGAAGACTTGGTGGAAATTGTGCAGGAGTGAGCGATCGCCCAAGCTAATATAGAGAAGTAAGCTTTTGACATCAGTAATGGTTGAATTGCTACAAATCCCCCAAGCACAAAACGTAGTTGTTACAGACGACGCGCTAACAGTCGATCTATCCGATGGTCGTACTATTTCTGTACCTTTAGCTTGGTATCCTCGGCTATTGCACAGCACACCAAACGAACGCAATAATTGGCGATTTATTGGTGGAAATGATCGAATCCACTGGCCTGATATTGACGAAGACATTAGCATCAAAAATATTATTCTCAGTAAACCATCTGGAGAAAGTCAGAAGTCATTTCAGCCGTGGTTAGAAGAACGCGCAAAAATACTCTAATACCAAATCCGCCTTCAATCTCCTTCTTAGTCTCGCGTTGCGCGGACTTCGTTTGACAAGAAGCGGTTTCAACCGCCGAATTATAGAAAGTATCACTCCAAAAAAAAGCGCCTGAGTTCCCCCAGACGCATAGCATAAAATCAACAAATTGTCAACCCTAACTTAGCCGTTCAAAGCCTCAGCACCGCCGGAAACTTCCAGGATTTCCTGGGTAATTGCCGCCTGCCGCGCCTTGTTATAAGTCAGCGTCAAACTGCGGATCAAATCGCTAGCATTCTCACTAGCATTATTCATCGCCGTCATCCGCGCAGCCAACTCGCTAGCTGCAGATTCTTGCAAAGCCCGCAGCAATTGGTTGTTCAAATACAAAGGCAAAAGTGCCTCCAGAATTTGCGCCGGATCTTGCTCGAAAATCATGTCGGCCGGCAAACTCTTTGTAGATGCAGCAACCTTCTCCCGCGATACTTGAAACTGTCCGCCTTTCGTTGTCAAGCGGAAGATTTCATCATCGGAACTTTCCAAACCTTGGGGGTCGAGGGGTAACAAGGTTTGGATTACCGGACGCGAACTAATTAGCGACACAAACTTGGTGTAAATTAGTTCAACTCTGTCCACAGTTCCCGACAGGAACAGAGACAGCAATTGGTCAGCAATTAGCGCTGCTTCCGGTGCTGTCGGAATTTGTTCTAAGTTAGTGTAAGTAGCGTCTATCGGCTGTTCGCGGCGCTGGAAATACTGAGTAGCTTTGCGTCCTACCAATACGTATTTGTAGTCTAAGCCTTCAGCTTTGATTTCCTTAGCGCGATTTTCGGCGTATCTGATGATGTTGCTGTTGTAGCCGCCGCACAAACCCCGATCGCCCGAAACTACCAAGATTCCAACTGTTTTGACTTCGCGTTTTTGCAGCAGCGGTAAATCCTGGGTGTCAAACTGCAACCGTTCCGCCAAACCGTACAATACCTCTGCGAGGCGATCGGCAAAAGGTCGAGTAGCAGTCACCTGTTCTTGAGCCCGGCGCACCTTAGCAGCAGCCACCAAACGCATCGCTTCTGTAATCTTTTTAGTGTTCTTGACCGACTTAATGCGATCGCGAATAGTTTTTAGATTTGCCATAACTTTCTCCTTTTTCCTTAGCTTTTATTTCTGAGTTCTTAGTTCCCAGCCATCAGTTTTTAAATTTAGCTAAGGTAGAGACACGGCATTACGCATTGGAGTCAACTATCAGGCTAAAACTAAGTTTAAATTAGGGTTGCAGCCAAGTTTCGATCCCCCTAAATCCCCCTTAAAAAGGGGGACTTTGACTGCTTATAGTTCCTCCTTAAAAAGGGGGACTTTGACTGCTTCCAGTTCCCCCTTAAGAAAGGGGGCTTTGACTTCTTCCAGTTCCCCCCTTCTTAAGGGGGGCTAGGGGGGATCGAAACTTAACTAATGACTAATGACTGATGACCAATGACTAATTACGCAGAAACCAAGAAACTTTGCTTGAATTCCGCAATGCCTTCTTTCAGCAGCTTCTCAGCTTCATCAGTCAAGGCCTTTCCGCCTTGAACGATTTCGCCGTACTTCGGCTTGCTAGTCCGCAAATAATCGCGCAAACCAACAGTAAACTTGGTGACTTTTTCCACATCTATATCATCCATGTAGCCGTTAATACCGGCATAGATTATAGCCACTTGTTCGTTCATCGGCAGGGGGGAACTTTGGTCTTGTTTCAACAGTTCCCGCAAGCGTTGACCCCGTGCCAATTGATTTTGAGTAGATTTATCCAAGTCGGAAGCAAACTGAGAAAATGCTGCCAGTTCTTCAAACTGCGCCAATTCCAATTTCACCTTACCGGCTACTTTTTTCATTGCCTTAGTTTGAGCCGCCGAACCTACCCGCGATACCGAAATACCGGGGTTTACTGCTGGACGCAAACCAGAGTTAAACAAGTCAGAAGAAAGGAAGATTTGACCGTCGGTAATCGAAATTACGTTCGTCGGAATGTAAGCAGAAACGTCACCAGCTTGGGTTTCGATAATTGGCAAAGCAGTCATGCTGCCTTCGCCCAAATCGTCGCTCAATTTAGCAGCGCGTTCTAGCAAGCGAGAGTGCAGGTAAAACACGTCTCCGGGATAAGCTTCGCGACCGGGAGGACGGCGCAGCAACAAGGACATTTGGCGGTAGGCCTGTGCTTGCTTGGAAAGGTCATCGTAAATGACCAAAGTGTGCTTGCCTTTGTACATGAAATACTCGGCTAAGCTAGCACCAGTGTAGGGTGCCAAATATTGCAGGGTTGCGGGGTCGCTAGCGTTGGCCGCTACGACGATTGTGTAGTCCATCGCGCCCTTTTCTTGCAGGACGTTGACGATGTTAGCTACTGTAGAAGCTTTTTGACCGATCGCCACGTAGACGCAAATTACATCTTCCGATTTTTGGTTGATGATTGTGTCAATTGCGATCGCAGTTTTACCGGTTTGACGGTCGCCAATAATCAGTTCCCGCTGTCCTCTTCCCACAGGAATCATCGCATCAATAGCGGTAATTCCTGTTTGCATCGGTTCGTAAACAGAACGGCGAGAAACAATCCCTGGTGCCGGAGATTCAATCAACCGAGACTCAGTAGTTTTAATTTCGCCCTTGCCGTCAATCGGACGCGCCAAAGCATCAACTACCCGTCCCAACATTGCTTCACCAACGGGGACTTCAGCAATTCTGCCAGTAGCAGTAACTACCGAACCTTCTTGAATGCCTAGGCCTTGGCCCATCAACACTGCACCGACGTTATCTTGTTCGAGGTTCAGTGCGATGCCCACGGTGCCGTCGGCAAATTCCAGCAATTCGCCGGACATAGCTTTATCCAAGCCATAAATCCGGGCAATGCCGTCGCCTACTTGCAAAACAGTACCGACGTTAGAGACTTTTACATCTTGGTCGTACTGTTCAATTTGCTGGCGAATAATGCTGCTAATTTCGTCAGGTCTGATTGCTGCCATGTTAATTATTATGTGTCAGTTGTCAGTTTTCGATCGATGTTTTCGGCAAGAAAGAATTGAGATTTGGTAGTAAGAATTTGGGACTAACAACTCGAAAACATAAATTCATTTATTCCTGCTTTCTGTTTTATTCTTCCCGAATGCCGGCTTCCTTCTTCCTTCTCCCTTTTTCAAGAAAGAATTGAGATTTGGTAGTAAGAATTTGGGACTAACAACTTGAAAACAGAAATTCACTTATTCCTACTTCCTCTTTGATGCTTCCTTTTTCCGACTTCCCTCGGACTTCTTCCTTCTTCCTTCAATTAAGAATTCAAGCGAATTCCCAGACGGCGCAATTGTCCCCGCAGGCTGGCATCAATTACTTGAGAGCCTACTTTGATTACCACACCGCCGATTAAATCTGCGTCTGTTTTGGTGACAATTTCTACGCTTTGAGCGCTGCTCATCGCCTGCACTTTCTCGCGAACAGTCTGCATTTGAGCATCTGAAAGCGGGACTGCAGATGTAACTTCAGCCAATACTGTTTGGTTTAGCTCTCGGAGCTTTGCCAAGTATTGTTGACCAATTCCTTCTAAAAAAACTATTCTTCCTTTGTCTACTAATAGCTTCAGGAAGTTGTGCATCAAGGGGTTCATTTCTTCACCCGCTATTTGCCCAATTACGGCTTTTTTATCATCCGGTTTAATCAGCGGATTGCCTAAAAATTGACGCAAATCCTCCGAACCTTCTAGCAGGCCGAGCAAAGAACGAACGTCTTCGCCGAACTTTTCTGCAAGATTGCTCGACTGAGCCAGTGACATCAAGGCAGATGCGTAAGGCTGCAAGACTTCTGTGCTGACTTTACTCACGTTTTAGCCTCCCAGTAACGCAATGCTGCGATCGATTAATTGGTGTTGAGCGCTGTCATCCAAGCTAGTTTTTAACTGGCTTTCCACTCTTTCTAGTGCCATTACAGCCACTCTTGCTCTGAGTTGGGCGATCGCTCTTTCTTGCTCTGCTTCCAACTCTTGACCTGCTGTTGCTTTCATGCGTTCAACGTCCTGCGCCCCTTGAGCTAAAATTGCTTCTTTGGCTGCGATCGCATTTTGTTCAGCAGCGGCTCGAATCCGTTCTGCTTCTGCTTGAGCCTCAGTCAATTGTTGCTGCTGTTCTGCGAGAGCTGCTGCAGCCTCTTTTTGGCGAGTTTCTGCTTCTTTAATTGCCTCTTCGATAGCGGAGCGTCTTTCGCTGAGGATATTTCCTAAAAAGCCGCGCCCGAAGTAAAAAAGCAATCCAACAAGAATGATCAGGTTAATCAGGTTGGCTTCTAAAATATCAAAATTTAAACCGAAACCACCTTCCCCGCTAGCTTCTGTGGCTAGCAATAAAACAGTCCCCATGATTCTCTTCCATAATTGCGCGTGCAGGTTTGATGAACCGATTTTAGATTTTAGATTTTAGATTTTCTAATTTACCCAAAATCTAAAACTGTTCGATCGAGCTATTTGACTAATGCTTTGCCTAATAGCTTCTCAAGAATTTGTCGGCTCAGGGCATCTACTTCTTTTTCTAGCGAGCGCATAGCCTCTTGTTTTTGCTGCTCTATCTCTTGGCTTGCCTTTTCTCGCGAAACTTGAGCTTCTTTTTGAGCCTCAGCTACTTTGGCGGACGCGATTTTTCTGGCATCCGCTTGAGCCGTAGCAATTACTGCTTGAGACTGTTTGCGAGTTTCTCCCAGTTTTTGTTCGTATTCCTTCGCTAATTTCTCGGCTTTCGCCAACCGTTCCTGAGCTGACAGTTTAGTGGTACGAATGTATTCGTCCCTATCGTCGAGCATCTTAGACATCGGCTTATAGAAAATCGCATTCAGAACTACCGTCAAAACTAGGAACTGCAACGCCATCAAAGGCAAAGTTGCATCAAAATCAAACACTTTTAGTTCCTCCTTGTTTTTGGGGCGGAAACACATCCGCCCCCTTTTGGCAGTCCTTCAGTATTAAGCGAAGGGATTAGCAAACAACAGCACCAATGCAATAACCAGACCGTAGATAGTCAAGGATTCCATAAATGCTAAGCTGAGCAGGAGAGTACCGCGAATTTTGCCTTCTGCTTCCGGCTGACGAGCAATACCTTCTACTGCTTGAGCGGCGGCATTACCTTGACCGATACCAGGGCCGATCGTACCTAAACCAATAGCTAGACTGGCGGCGATAACTGAAGCTGCGGCAATTGTCGGATCCATGATAAATTTCCTTAACCTTAGTGTACAGAATGAAATACAGATTTTGGGCGATCGGTCATTAGCAATCAGCCATCAGTCATCAGTCATCGGACATGAAACTGCGGACTGTTCCCTATTAACCTTTACCCAATTGAGGAGTGTTAATCGTGCTGTTCGTCGCCGTGTCCTTCCAATGCTTCGTGAATGTAAGCTCCTGCCAAGGTGGCAAATACCAAAGCTTGAATCGCACTGGTAAACAGACCCAACATCATTACGGGCAGAGGTACGAACAGCGGAACTAATACCACCAGAACCGCCACCACTAATTCATCCGCTAAAATGTTACCAAATAAACGGAAGCTCAGAGAAAGAGGCTTGGTGAAATCTTCCAAAATCGCGATCGGTAACAAAATTGGGGTTGGTTCGATGTACTTACTAAAGTAACCCAAACCCCGCTTACTGAAGCCCGCATAAAAATATGCCAGAGAAGTCAGCAAAGCAAGTGCCACCGTCGTGTTGATATCGTTAGTCGGAGCAGCTAGCTCGCCTTCTGGTAACGTAATTAGTTTCCAAGGAAGCAAAGCCCCCGACCAATTGGATACAAAAATAAACAGGAACAAAGTGCCAATAAACGGCAACCAGGGACGGTACTCTTTCTCGCCGAGTTGATTTCTAGCCAAGTCTCGAAGAAATTCTAAGGCATACTCCATAAAATTTTGCATTCCGCGCGGAATTCTCTGCATATTGCGAGTTCCCGCGAAGGCAGCTATCAGGAGGATAGCAATCACAATCCAGGAGGTAATGAATACCTGACCGTGAACTTTGAGACTACCTATGTGCCAGTAGAAATGCTTACCTACTTCCAACTCAGCGAGGGGAAAAGCATTAAAAGCATTTAAGACATTTAGCATTTCCATTCACAAGAAGTTCACACAGTGGAGGATTCACCGACTGCCTGACCCGTTCTCCGGGTCGGGAACAAATAGGTTTTGCACCACATAAAAGACGATCGCGCCCTTATACGTCAGAAATCCCAAAAATATGGGCAAAATCTGTAACTGATTCCACTGAGTTGCTACTATAATCAACCCAATAAATACAGCCAACCTATTTTTACTCAGACTCGTCTTTTGCTGGCCGATGCGCTCAACGTCTTTAGCCAACATTCTCAAGTAAACCACACCGGCGATCGCCCCAATCACATAATTTAGGGCAATGTTGAGCGAATACAAAATCCACACCGAGACAAAAACTATTCCCGTGAAAGCAAGCGTGACTACAAACAACTGTTGTTGAAGCTTGTAGAAATCTTGCATAGCGTCGGTGGACTCCGGTTCGGGCGATCCCGTATGAGAGATGTCCTCCGTTTCAGCGATGGATGCGAGAGATTTATCTGACAAGGTTACTTGACTTTTAAAGCAGTCGGTGTTAGTTGACTCCCACTACAATTAATTCGGTTGAAACCGTCTTGTAGCGATAAGTGTGACAAAAGCTACAGCTCGTACACTTCAGATCGAATAATACCACGTGCAGGTAACATAACTTAAAAAAAAATGAATTTTTTGATCGGCGTCAGAGAAGAGTAGAGCCGAGGTACTGTGGCGAGGCAAGCGTGCATACCATAAACGTTTTACGCTCGTAGCAGGCAGCGGTTGTATCACAGATCGATCGCCATTACCACAATCACTGTTCTTATGCTGCAATTATATTTTTTTTTGATGTATTTCTCAATATATATAATCTTTTAATATAATGCGGAACAGTCTCCGATCTCGCTCCTCTGTAGAACAGGCGTCGGGTATGTAAATTTCTGCGGTTAATTAAAACTCCAACTCATTCAATCACCTTAAACTCTTGCAGCGCCGGGATGAAATTTTTATTCTCGTGGCTCGATCGACTAAGCTTAATCAAAGCAAACCGCTGCAGAGGCTGCAAACTCGCCCACTGTGCCAAACTAATCACAATATCCAACTCTTGAGCTTTTGCAGAAACGGACTCCGGTATAGTTGCAGCATCCATCCAGGGCGGATTTTCATCAACCGCCAAATCAGTACCCGGTTTGCCAGTCTGTTTGATTAATACTTTGTTTAACTGTTCTCGGTAATCGCTAATTTCTGATGCAGTCAAACAAGGTAACTCGACAAGCATTTGACGTTCTGCTTGGTTGAAGTGATTCCAATCTTGCAACTTTAATTTAATTCCGCAAGTATCTAATTTCAGTCGTACCTGCATCGGAACGCAGCGCAGGGCTTCTACAAAGTCAGCTTCAAATTCAAAGAACATATATTTAGGGAGTTTGTTGGATTTGTGATTGAGATTTTTTTTGATTTACCGCAGAGGGCGCTGAGGGCGCTGAGGAGAGAGCAATAGAGAGAAGAAGTTGAGTAGGAAGTTTGTTTGATTTGTGATTGAGATTTTTTTTTATTTACCGCAGAGGGCGCTGAGGGCGCAGAGGAGAGAGTAAGAGAGAGAAATCGATGCAGGTTTCTTGCTCTCAATTAATAATTGCAGAAAATCGAGTCAGGATTTATAATTAAATAATATTACAAACTCTTGACATGAATCCTGTAGACTACCTTCGGATTAGTTTGATAGACCGCTGCAATTTCCGCTGTCTCTACTGTATGCCGGAAGGTAGCGAGTTGGACTACGTGTTGCAGCAGCAGTTGTTAACTCACTCGGAATTGTTAACTCTGCTGCGGGAGGTTTTTATACCTGTGGGATTTACTAAGTTTCGGCTGACTGGTGGGGAACCGCTGCTGCGCCCTGGGGTGGTGGATTTGGTGAGGGCGATCGCCTCAATGCCCGAAACGCGAGATTTATCGATGACAACCAACGGCTTTTTGCTGGCGGGAATGGCCCAAAATCTCTACAATGCTGGTTTGCGCCGGATTAATATTAGTTTGGATTCGCTGGAACCGGAGACTTTTGATAAGATAATTGGCAGTCGCGGACGATCGCGCTGGATGCAAGTTTGGGAGGGAATTCAAGCGGCTTATCAAGCTGGATTTGACCCGCTGAAATTGAATGTTGTGGTGATTCCCGGTGTTAATGACGGGGAAATATTGGATTTGGCAGAATTAACTATTAACCGGAATTGGCACGTTCGTTTTATTGAGTTTATGCCGATCGGCAATGGGGAGTTGTTTGGCGATAAAGGTTGGGTAGCTTCGGCAGATTTGCGGCAACAAATTAGCGAAAAATACGGGTTGGCCGAGTCGGGAATTCGCGGTAACGGGCCGGCGGATGTGTTTCAAATTCCGGGGGCGAAGGGTACTTTAGGATTTATTAGCCAAATGTCGGAGTGTTTTTGCGATCGCTGCAATCGGATGCGTTTGTCTGCTGACGGGTGGCTGCGGCCTTGTCTGCTGAACGAAACCGGGCAAATTGACTTGAAAACTGCTTTGCGGAATGGGGTGTCTACGGTTGAATTGCGCGATCGAGTGCGGCACATATTGGAGATTAAACCGGAGATTAATTTCAAGCAGCGGGATTCGGGTACTACTCAAGGAAATTACAGCCGCACCATGTCTCAAATCGGCGGGTGAACTGCCCGAAATCGATCGCTGAAGACATAAAATACTTAAGGCAATACTTGAGTATAATTGTCACAGTATTCGATTCTCAACAAACTCGATGACCATCAAGCCGATTCGGTGGGTTGGCCCTGCCCGCGAAGAAATCCAATCTCTTCCTGAAGATGCCCGAAAAGAAGCCGGTTTTTCACTTTGGACTCTCCAGCAGGGCATACAACCACCAGACTTTAAACCGATGTCGATCGTAGGTAAAGGCGTTGAAGAAATTCGGATTCGGACAGAAAATGCCTATAGGGTTTTCTATATTGCTAGATTTGAAGAAGCTATTTATGTGCTCCATGCCTTCCAAAAGAAAACTCAGAAAACAGCCAAGAAAAATATCGAAGTTGGGCAGAAACGCTACCAAGAGTTGTTACAAAATCGTTTAAACTCAAGAGAACCGGAACAATGAGCGAAAATACTATTACCCAAGCAGCCGATAATATCTTTCTAGACCTCGGATTCTCATCGGAAGAAGCTGATAACTTACTAATCCGATCGCAACTAATTCTCGCCCTGACTCATCAGATTAAAGAGCGCGGTTGGACTCTCGATCAAACGGCTCAACATCTCCAACAGTCCAACGATCGAATCAAAGCTCTAACTCAAGGTAAAATTGGGCAGTTTTCCGTTGACATTCTGATTGCAATGCTCAACAAGGTAGGTATGACGGTCAAAGTCGAAATTTGCCCGAAGGTAGCTTAGTTGAAAATTATGCGACTTGGCGCATTCTACAACTAAAACTCCCCTCCCAAGACTTGTCCCGCCGTCAAATTCAACTGCGGAAAAGTCGGCGATATCAGCGCTTGTTCCCCTTGAAACATCCCAACTTCCACATACTCACCTGATTCTAGTCGTAGTACCGCTACTATCTCCTCTTGAGGGTCAACAATCCAATATTCAGGGATACCCCGCGCTGCATATTGAGCTCGTTTACTAATGTAATCGCGATCGCGCCCAACTCTACCTGGACTAACAACCTCGACAACCAACTGAGGAGGTGGCATAGTTTGGGTGATGGTTAGCCTAGATGCTGTCAGCAATATGTGTTCGGGCCGCAAAATCACTAAATCGGGGTAACGGTTAGCTGCGTCGCCCTCGCGCAGGATCGGAACTTGGATTTCGCACATATGTGTTCTGATCAGCCTCAGTGGGATGAACCCGCTACTAGCCAGAGTGAATAGTAGATAGTTAGCAATGAAATTGTTGGGGCCCGATTCTGGTGGCAATGTTACTAACTCTCCATCAATTAATTCGTAGCGGTTGTCGGTGTCGTCCTCGTAGGTGAGGTATTCTTCAAAGGTGAGTTTTTGTTTGTGGGCTTGTATCATCTTGTACCTCTAGGATTGCTATCGTTATTAAAATATTTACACATCCGAGGGAAGTGGCGGCCGCAGTAACTCTAGTTGAATTAACAAGCTGGCTAGCACTGTTTCAATTATATTATAAGACTGTATCTGAGAGGTTTTTGTGGAATAACGGTTTCACAGGGATGCCACAAATAACTTTTTTTCACGATCCGCCGCAAAAGCAAGGCAGGCTTTGATGTCTGCCGAAGTTAGTTCGGAAAAATCTTCGAGAATTTCTGTTTCCGTCATGCCACCGGCGAGATATTCTAAGATGTCGTAGACGGTGATTCGCATTCCCCGGATACATGGTTTGCCACTGCGTTTTCCCGGTTCAATTGTGATGATGTCGCGGTAGTCCATAAATCAATATTTGGTACTAATAAGCGTAATTATAAATGCAAATAATCCTGGTTTGTTTAGGTCAGGATTTCAGGTTTGAGCAAGTAGTGAGAAAAAAAGTTTCCCCGCCTAGCTTGCTTGATTTATATATATATGTTTCAGTAAAGTAACGTGCCTGATATTAGTTGGTCTTCTTAACTGGTTTAACTGGTTCCCAGGCTAAGGCCTGGAAACCGAGATCCAGAGGCTCTGCCTCGCTAACGGATAAAAACAAAAACAGGAGGCAGATGCTCATGGAATGCGTTCCCAAGCTAAGGCCTGGGAACCAGCAAACACCTACGCTTTGCGCTTCCGACGGCGAATCAGCACACTCATTACTTGCTTCGGATTGGCTGCACGCTGTACGGGACTCCAATCGCCGACTTCGGCAAATCCCAGACGGTACAAGGTGAGTATGGTTTCCCTGACACCCGATTGCGAACCTGTCACCGTTACACACACCACATCCTGTTCCGATTCTGCTGCTGAGTCGTCATTTGGCCGATCCTCTTCGAGGGCTGCGCTAACGAATTTGTTGTCGTCAGGCAAGAATTCCTGTGACATAATTATGTTCTCCTGGTTTTGGGTTTTCTAGAAAAACCCAAAAACCCAGCCGCCCCGCTTTTCAACGCATAGCAGGGCGGCTACAGAGGATGTTAAGATACTCCGTTAGCCTCCAGACTGCTGATACCAGTTTGGCGGTTAGCTGTCCATTGCTGCTACCAACAGCTTTGGGCGCAGCGAAGCGGAGGGAGTGCAACTAGATTTTTGGGCGCAGCGAAGCGGAGGGGACGCCGGCTACTTCCTCTACAAGCAAAGTAACCTCTAACTTCAAAGCGTAGTCGCAGACGGGGGCCTGTGTCAATCCATTTGGGATTTTGGATTTTAGCTGGATTCTGTAATGGAGTAAGATTAAACGAACCGCGAAGGCACGAAGGACGCGAAGGAAGAGAAAGAAGAAGATGCTGTTCTTGCTTCGCGCTCTTCGCGTCTTCGCGGTTCGTTCAAATAATTAAAAACCGCTATAAAGTCGGTGTTAGCAATATTAGCTGTTTTGATAAGATCGATCGCACTTCATCCAATCCCACCTCCACATCCGCCAAAATATCCCCAACAGTCTTCTGTACCTCTTTCTCCCCCCCTTGGCAAGGGGGGGCTGGGGGGGGTGAACAACCTTGCAGAAACTCAAACTCAGCACTTGACAAATCGATCAATTGGTAGTTGCAATCAAACACTTGTTGACTAGGCCAACCGTGAATGCAAACACTCAACTCTGGAATTGCCGCCAAAAGTGCCTTATCGTCCGACCAATCAACTTTAACTACAGGCTTTTTACCCAAGAAAAACTCGTAATGAGTGATTTCCGTATCCAACAATTCAATTAATCGATAAAGCTCCCGTTCCGTCAAATTCTTCGCTCTTTCTATCAACTCCGGCGCTTTGCCCAAAAGTCTTTCTAACTGCCAATATCCCGGATTTGAGAAACCGATAAATTCCAATCCCGAAGCGTCAATTAACTCGAACAATGTCTCGATGTTGTAGTCAATTTCCTGCGGGTGAACGTACATATCGGCAAAACATTCGTCTCGCTGATTTTCTCCTGCCCAGCGCTGTTTTTCGTACTTGACAAGGCGGTTGTTTTCTGGTAAAGAAGCAAAGATTTGACGGCCGACTTTCACACCATCGGGATAGTCGCCTTTTTGGCTGCCTTGGAGAAGCCCGATCGCCCTTTGCATCAGTTGAATTTCCCAGCGGCCGAGCTCAGCATACACAAAAATGTGCATCAAACCGCCCGGAGCCAACTTTGCCGCCAGCGCTTGAATGCCCCGGATCGGATTTGGCAAGTGGTGGAGCACGCCGACGCAGTTGATCAAATCGAACTCGCCATCTAACTCGGCGGCATCGTAGATGCTGAGGTGGCGAAAATCTGCTTCTCGCGCCCCGGATCGCCTGCAGCGTTCTTGTGCTACCTTCAAGGCACCGGAACTGAGGTCGATCGCCGTTACGGACGCTTCCGGGTTGAGGTGGATCAGGTAATCTGTACTCGAACCGGTGCCGCAGCCAGCATCTAAAATCCGAATATCGAGTTTTGGCGGCTTTTGTCCCGTGCAGAAGCTATAAGCATCAGGCCAACTCCAGCGCCAGTTGTACCCAGGCGGCGGTTCGTCGGACAAAGGATCGGGCGGAAAAGGGAAAGTATCGTAAAGCCGCCGCACGGCAGCGCTGATATCGGGCGTAGTATTCATAGGTGGGTGAGGGGTTAGTGCGTGAGTTTTGAGATTGTCGCGATCTCCGACAGAAGGGCGCTACGTGGTACACTGTTATTGTTTCGCGCGAGTCAATTTCAAATCAAAAATCTCAAATCTCAAATCGACTGACAGCTTGCGCGTAATAAAACTTATCATTTTTTCTCATATAAGCTCTCTTAAATCTATACAATAAGTCTCGACAGGCTTTTTAACAAACGAGGACTGTCAATCACCCAATGCTGAGCTTTCGGGTAAAGCGGAGGCGTCTTTCGGCAAAAAGTAAAAGGCCCAGCAAAAGGCAGAAGAAAATTTTGGATTTTCTTGTTCCTGAATAAACGGCAGTTGCTGCGATCGCCCGATCGCGAGCTTTCCTGCAAATAATTTTTGCCGGGGGTCTAGGGCAAAGCAAGGGCGGAGGAAGTGCCGCGTGCCTGTCTTCGGGTCGGACATTTCCCGGCAGGACGAAAGATGAAACCAAAACATTTTAATCTAAGAAAGTAAGCGCCCCGACCTCGTGACAGGTCAAGGCAAAAAGTAAACAAAGCAAAATACCTAGTTGTACTTGCATCAGAAGGCAAGGTTAGTCTGGGTAAATGCTGCAACGATTTAGATAGGGAGCGAAGGAGTCTAATGACTGTAAAAGCAAGTGGTGGAAGCTCAGTTGCGCGTCCGCAACTATATCAAACTGTACCGGTCGCAACGATTTCGCAAGCAGAACAGCAAGACCGCTTCCTACAGCGGGGCGAACTTAGCGAACTGGCAACTTATTTCAGTTCCGGTGCGATGAGGATCGCAATTTCTGAGACGCTGACGAGAAACTCAGAACTGATAGTGTCTCGGGCCGCCAACCGAATTTTTGTCGGCGGTTCCCCGCTGGCATTTTTGGAAAGACCAGCAGAACCTGTGATGGCAATGGCTGGTGCGGCTCGCGGCGGCTCGGTTAATGTCTCTGAGGGCATGAAACTGGGAACTGTTACCTACGTTGAAGGTCGCGCGGGTGGCGGCGGCAACGGCAACGGCTCTGGTTCAGGTGGCGGATTGTTGGGCTTGGGAAATCTGTTTTCGACTAACGGCGGCGGCGGCGGCGGCCCAATCCCAGCAGGATTTCAACCGATTAATGTCTCGCGCTACGGCCCGAGCAACATGACCAAATCTCTGCGGGATTTGAGCTGGTTTTTGCGCTACATCACCTACGCGATCGTCGCAGGCGACCCGAACATTATTTCGGTGAACGTGCGCGGATTGCGGGAAATTATCGAAAATGCTTGCTCTTCCGCGGCTACAATTGTGGCAATGCAGGAAATGAAGGCTGCATCCTTGGGTTATTTCAAGAATGATGAGGCCGGACGCACGATCGTCGCACAGTATTTCGACGTAGCAATTACCGAATTCAAAGCTCCGACACCTTCAGACAAGGTGCGCCAGCGCGAAACGAAGGACCAGCAAGGGCTACAACTGCCTCAAATCTACTTCAACGCAGCCGAGAGACGATCGAAATTCGCGATGAAAACCGGTCTGTCGTCAAGCGAAAAGCAAGAAGTAGTCAAAGCAGCTTACCGCCAAGTATTCGAGCGCGACATTACCCGCGCTTACAGCCAAAGCATTTCTGACCTGGAATCAAAGGTCAAAAACGGCGAAATCTCGATGAAAGAGTTTATCCGCCGTTTGGGTACATCTCCTCTGTACCGCCAGCAATTCTACGAGCCGTTTGTCAACAGTCGCGCTGTAGAACTGGCAGCCCGCCACTTCCTCGGCCGCGGTTTGAGCTCGCGGGAGGAATTTAGCAAGTATTTTGCGATCGTCACCAAAAGCGGCCTCGCAGGCCTGGTAGACGCAATGGTTTATTCCCAGGAATATTCCGACTACTTCGGCGAAGAAACAGTTCCTTACCTGCGCGGTTTGGGCCAAGAAGCTCAGGAATGCCGCAACTGGGGCCCACAAATTGATCTGTTCAATTTCAGCGCTCCGTTCCGCAAAGTTCCTCAGTTCATCACCTTGTTTGCCGGCTACACCCAGCCGCTACCAGACCAGCACGTTTACGGTGTTGGTAATGACCCCTTAGAAATTCAGTTCGGCGCGATTTTCCCGAAAGAAACTCGCAACCCCAAGAGCCGTCCGGCTCCCTTCGGTAAAGACACCCGACGCATCCTGATCCGTCAAGGTGCTGGTATTGAAAACCAATTGAGCAACCCGGATGCCAGAGGTAAGGCTCCAGGCTCTCTCGGCCCCAAGGTCTTTAAATTAGACCAGCTCCCCGGTGGTTACACATCTCCGAAAAAATCAACTCGCGGTGTCTCTAGCGGCTACAGCAGTGCTTCCAGTGTCAAATATACCGAAAGCTCCACCCAAGCGGTGATTCGAGCTGCTTACCTGCAAGTGTTCGGCCGCGATGTGTTCGACGGCCAGCGCCAAAAGGTGGCGGAAATTAAGCTGGAAAACGGCGACATTCCGATGCGCGAGTTTATTCGGATGTTGGCGAAGTCTGACGTGTTCCGCAATATGTACTGGAGCAAGCTGTACGTTTGTAAGGCGATCGAGTACATCCACCGCCGACTCCTGGGACGCCCTACCTACGGCCGCCAGGAAATGAACGCTTACTTTGACATTTGCGCCAAGAAGGGTTTCTACGCGCTCGTCGATGGCATCATGGACAGCATGGAGTACAACGAAGCTTTCGGGGAAGATACAGTCCCCTACGAGCGCTACGTGACTCCGGGTGGTTTGTCGATGCGGACGATGCGTACAGGCTCCTTTGGTGAGAAAAAGGTCAACGTTGAGACTGCGACACAAACACCTCGGTTTATTGAACTTGGTGTTGCCGGCTCTCCGGGCGATGTTGAATTGCAAAATCGTATCGTTCAAGGTGTCAGCAAGCGGCGCGAACAAACTAAGGTGTTCAAGCTGACTGGAACCAATGACAAGGTAGCTTTGAAAACTTTAATTCAAGCTGCTTACCGTCAAGTTTTTGAGCGCGACATCCATCCGTATGTTGTGAAGAATGAATTCACGGCGCTCGAAAGCAAACTGGGCAACAATGAAATCAATCTCAAAGAGTTTATTGAGGCTTTGGGTTGCTCGTCGCTGTACGTGAAACAGTTCTACGCACCTTATCCCAACACTAAGGTGATTGAGTTGGGAACGAAGCACTTCTTGGGCCGCGCTCCTCGCAATCAAGCGGAGATTCGGACGTACAACCAAATCTTGGCAAGCCAAGGGATTAAGGGCTTTATCAACGCGATGTTGAACAGCGTTGAATATGCTGAAGCGTTTGGCGAGGATACTGTTCCTTACCGCCGCTTCCCGACTCTCCCTGCTGCTAATTTCCCGAATACTGAAAGGCTGTACAACCAGTTGACTAAGCAGAATGCTGATGTTGTGGTTCCGAGTTTTGAGCCGGTAGCAGCGATCGACAGAAGTTAGATTGTTTTGAGATTTGAGATATTAAATTAGTTGTAATTTAATGCCTCAAATTAGTTGAGGGGCTGGCGTAATTGCTAGCCCTTTTTTTGTATGATACTTTGGGAAGTTTTTTACCGCAGAGGGCGCAGAGGGCGCTGAGTGAGGAAGGAAAGATGGAGGAGAGGGAAGCGCGATCGCGAATTAATTTATTGAAGTTGGTACAATTCGAGCATCCGTTTTATTTTTGGCTGTTGTTTTTCTGATTTTCTGAACGCCACCCAAATGCGATTGTTGACGGTGGGTGAGGGTTTGAGGATGAGAGTTATATCAATTCCGGTTGCAATCATACATGATGTTAACTGTTAACTGTTAACTGTTAATTTACTATTCCAATGAAGAGAGGATTTGATATTATACCCTTTCTCTAAAAGGTGAGGTACTATCCGGGATTGGCCAAACAGGGCATAGGGCATACCTCACTTTTGTAAGAACCGCTATAGCATCTGCGGTTGACCTATAAATAATATCAATTCCGGTTGCACTCCTCATGATGTTGACTGTTGACTGTTGACTGTTGACTGTTGACTGTTGACTGTTGACTGTTGACTGTGAATCGAACAACTGAAAATTCCGCCGAGATAGGTGGCGACTGGTAATAATCATTCATGAATTGCCCTCTAATTTATCACCTGACGATGCAGCCGGAAACGATATAAAAGATATATGCAATGCAAATCGATTCGGTTAACCGTAATAAAATACCCTCTTTCGAGAACATTACCGTCCATTCTTCGTCTTTGATTTTAATATGCAAATTCGCGGAATCTGTTTGTAGCGATCGCTTGAGTTGTCTTGAAAATTACAGGACTAAAGTCCTAACGCTTGAACCAACTGTATTTAAGTAGGAGTTTTGATGGCGGTTTCCGCTATACATCTAAATATTTATCGCCCAATAAAACATTAAAATCAACTGGCAAATTGTTCGGATTAGTACAACAGTTAAATGAAGAAGTTATTAAGGCATAATATTATTAAACAGAGAACAGGGTATGGAACTAAATTTACAGAAATTTTATAAAGCTTGCAATCCCAGCTACACCTTGGCAGTAGCAAATACAGAAGACCGACAATACTATATCGATTTCTCTTCAGTGCGGGGCGGCACAATCGTAGAACAATTGGAGCGCACCATCAGCCGCCTGTCCCCGGACGTGCCTACCTGTCAATTATTTACCGGTCACATCGGCTCTGGTAAATCAACAGAATTGCTGCGGCTGCAAGCTCAATTGCAGCACCAAGGATTTCATGTTGTTTATTTTGAGTCTAGTAAAGACTTAGACATGGCTGATGTGGATATTACTGACATTTTGCTGAGCGTGGCTCGTCAGGTGAGCGAAAGCATTGAAAAAATGCAAATTAAGCTGCAACCAACGGGTTTTAAAGCTTTGCTGAAAGGGGTTGCTGATGTTTTTCAAACTCAAATAGATTTGAGGGCTGAAGCTAATATCCCCGGTTTTGGGGAAATAAATGCTAGCACTGAGGGAGAATTTTCTCTGGCGCTGGGAATTGGGAAAATTACGGCTAAGGCGAAAGATGCTCCGAATTTGCGATCGGAGTTGCGGCAATATTTGGAGCCGCGTACGAATGTAATTTTAGAGGCTCTGAATAAGGAGTTGCTCGAACCGGCAAATCAAGAACTCAAACGCCAAGGAAAACAGGGACTTGTGGTAATTATCGACAATCTCGATCGCATACATCTGTGCGCGAAACCGACGGGGCGCTTGCAGCCGGAATATCTGTTTGTCGATCGCGGGGAACAGTTGGCAAGACTAAATTGCCACATCGTGTATACAATTCCTTTGGTGCTGATTTTCTCTAACGATTTGGGTCAATTGACCAATCGCTTTGGGGTAGATCCGAAGGTTTTGCCGATGGTGCCGGTGCAGTTGAGCGACGGTTCTGAGTGTTCTGAGGGTGTGGAATTGCTGCGCCAAATGGTTCTGGCGCGGGCTTTTCCGACCGTGGAACCATCTGGGCGCTATGCTTTGGTTGACAAAATTTTCGATTCTGCTGAAACTCTCGATCGCCTGTGTCGAGTTAGCGGGGGTCATGTCCGCAATTTGCTGCAACTTTTGTATAGCTGTCTGCAAAAACAAGACCCTCCTCTGTCGCGGGAAACTTTGGAAAATGTGATTGTCCAGCGCCGCCACCAGCTTACTTTGGCGATCGAAGCTGATGAGTGGAATTTACTGCGCCAAGTATCCGCTACCAAAACTGTCAACGGAGAAACTAAATACCAAATTTTGTTACGCAGTCTTTGGGTGTTTGAATACCGTTACGGCGAGGATTACTGGTTTGATGTCAATCCGATTTTAGCGGATGCAAAGGAGTTTCGCGAAACTGAAAATGTGGCGAAACAGCTTTGATTTGTCAAATACTCACAACGCTAATTAATTAGGTTTGATCGTTGGGACTTTGATCTGCAGCATTTAAGAAGGACTCGCATTCCGAACGCTCAAACCTCTATTGTCCGCTGCAAGTTTTCCTAAATGCTTTGCACTGTATTTGATAAGAAAAATGTGTGCCGTTGCTGAATCAAGGTTTGATCTACTCCCCGCACATATAGCCTTTCTGTCCTCTGGTATGAGGTACTACTATCCGGGATAGGCCAAACCGGCCAAACCGGCCAAACCGGGTATACCTCACTTTTATGAGAAAGGCTATATGGGCCGGGATTCTTGACTCTTCATTTGTCGATCGACAGTTTTTTTAAGTATTATTACTGATTGACAAATCCAACCAGTGTCTTAACTTATCAGGAATGACCGGAAAAGGGATCTCGCACGGCTAAACCAGAGGCCGCTCCAAAGCGTGGGTGCGATCGGTCAATTCATGCTTACTCGGTATCGCACCTGACAAATAACCTCTCGTTTTACCCAGAGCACTCGGAGGGCTACGGGTGAAGTTTTGCCGCGGCCGGTAACGTATGTTGCACCGAGAAAACTGGCTAGTCGGTTCCAACCGAGTGGCGAGCTGCGGCTCAAATGGCATAGAAGTAAAAAATCTGTGCGTTTAACTACTTTTTTACGAATTGTTATGGTATGTTAACTTTAGTAGAGGCTGGCTCAAACAATTTAAAACGCCCGGTTATCAAATAACGTTTATGGTTGACCCTAAAAAAATCCTGCTGCAATGGGAAAGATATTGGTATAAAGTCCTTGGTAGATGGCAATCGTGTGAATTGACCTGCCCAATAGAAAGACCTCATCACCGACATATTGTTTGGAGTTGGATTGGCAGTTTTTTGGCAATTACCGCAACGTCTTATCTTTCTGTAAAAACTAATTCTCCTTTACTAATGGCTCCGTTTGGCGCTACAAGTGTTCTAATATTTGGTGTCCCTGACAGCCCCTTGGCTCAACCCCGGAATGTCATTGGGGGCAATTTCTTAGCTGCTCTAGTAAGTTTAATAATTCTGCATTTTCTCGGTTCTTCTCCCTTGGCGATGGGGATAGCAGTTTCTAGTGCGATCGGAGTTATGCAGATGACCAAAACTCTACATCCGCCTTCGGGAGCAGTTGCGTTAGTTGTCATGATGACCAAACCAGACTGGCAATTTTTGCTAACACCTGCTTTTGAGGGATCGATGATCTTGGTCTTGTGCGCTGTGATATTTAATAATTTAGCGGACGAAAGGACGTATCCCAATCATTGGCTATAGCATGGTCTTTGATGAGTTCAAGTTATAAGTGCGATCGCAATTTCATATAGAACCCATTTGACATCTTTGAGCTTTTGGGTTTGGTGGCGAGAAATACCGAGAGAAATTCCGTTTCTGAGATTTACGCTCATGGCGAGAAACCGGGTATTCTTGGAGTTTTTGGGTTTGGTGA
>NZ_CAWPRX010000153.1:0-6085 GCF_963890365.1 Tychonema sp. LEGE 07196
CAGTCGGAGGAGAGAGGGAGAATGGGAGAGGGGGAGAATGGGAATAGTCCATTGCCAATATGCAGCTTAAATGTGGGGCCGCTTACCTGCTTGCAGGAATTAAGATTAAGAGGAGATTACTTTTCTAAATAGATACAACTGTAGGGAAGATCCAAGTAATTAGATAAGATTCATAAATCTTTGATTGAGAGGGAAACTGCAGATGTGCTTCGACTTATCGAAGGGTACGGAGATGAACGCAGATGAATGCAATCTTGTTGATTGTCGAGTAATTTATTCCCCAATTATTCAATCCAAAATCCAAAATCTAAAATCTAAAATCCCATGACTTTACACGCTGAGTTGCACCGACATTTAGGCGGTTCTGTGGTTCCTCGGATTCTGTGGCGGTATTTCGATCGCCATAACGCCGCAATGGTTGATAGATTTCAACAATATTCGGAGTTTGAGGATTTTTACACTCGTCCCCGCAATACTCTTGATGAGTATTTGGAACTGCACACGCTGGTAGAAAGCGTGCAAACTGTGGAGACTTTGCCTTATTTTATCTATCGGTTGATGCGCGGCGCTTACGTATTTGAAAATCTGGCTTATTTGGAGTTGCGCTATACGCCTTATTTGCGGACTCCAGAGCATTTGGAACAGTCAAAACGCATTGATTTGATGGCAGAAATTGTACGGGTTGTGGGAAAGGCCAGTCAAATTGGCGATTGTCCGATTGTGACTAGCCAAATTTTGTGTATGCACTCGCGTTTACCCTATGAGGTGAATCGGGCGATCGTCGATTTGGCGGCCGAGATGGGAGAATATGTTTGTGCGATCGATCTTGCGGGCGGCGATGCTGCTATTGGCGATCGTTTGGAGGAGTTTGTGGGATTGTATGAGTACACAAGGTCGATCGGGATTAAGACAACCGGCCATCTCTACGAAACTACCTCTGGCTGTTATCCCGAACTTCTGCCCTATTTGATGCGTATCGGCCACGGGATTCAAATTCCGCTAAAATATCCCGAACTGCTGCCAGAGGTCGCGCGCAGGGGTCAATGCTTAGAGGTTTGCCCGACTACCTATCTCAAGACGGGGACGTTACAGGATATGGGGGAATTGAAGGTAGTGTTCGATCGATGTTTTGAGGCTGGTGTAGATATTGCTATTTGTACCGACAATGCGGGATTGCACAACGTGCGGCTGCCTTTTGAGTACGAGAATTTGTTGACTCGGGATATCATTGATTTTCGGCAGTTACAAGCCTGTCAGGATGCTGCTTTTCGCCATGCTTTCGCGTGGCCCTACGGGGAGAGGCCTGTAAAAATGCTGACTGGTTTGTTGCAACATTAGTCGGTGGAGTAAGATTTAACCAACCGCGAAGGCGCAAAGGAAACGAAGGGTAGGACATCAAGGAAGAGAAAGAAGAAGATAGGTAGATGTTTTTAGGTAAAGACTCTATTTGGAAATAAGAAAAGCTCTTTCTTCTCTTCCTTCGCGCTCTTTGCGTCTTCGCGGTTCGTTTGAAAGAGATATTTGTAAACTTATAATAAGTGTCGGGCGATCGCCAATCGGTAACAAGTTATAGTTTGGACACAAAAGTATCAAAATAAAAGGATAAAAAAATATGACAAATATGGACGCTTATTGGATGCCTTTCACGGCTAACCGACAGTTTAAAGCTAATCCGCGCATCTTGGTTTCGGCAAAAGATATGCACTTTACCACCGATGATAACCGCTCAATTCTCGACGGGATTGCGGGGCTTTGGTGCGTGAACGCAGGGCACTGTCGCCCGAAAATTGTTGAGGCAATTCACAAGCAAGTATCGACTCTAGATTATGCCCCACCTTTTCAGATGGGACACCCCGGCGCTTTTGAATTAGCGGAACGTTTGGTGAAGATGATTCCGGGCAATTTCGATCGCGTTTTCTTCACTAATTCGGGTTCCGAGTCTGTAGACACTGCTTTGAAAATTGCGATTGCTTATCACCGGGCGAAAGGTGAAGGAACTCGTCAAAGATTGATTGGTAGGGAACGCGGTTATCACGGGGTTGGTTTTGGGGGAATTTCTGTCGGCGGTATTGGCCCTAATCGTAAATATTTTGGCAGTTTGCTGACAGGAGTGGATCATTTACCTCACACTCATAATTTAGAACACAATGCTTTCAGTCGCAAACAACCGAAATGGGGAGCGCATTTGGCGGATGAATTGGAACGGATTGTGGCTTTGCACGATGCGTCTAATATTGCGGCGGTAATTGTGGAACCGGTGGCTGGTTCTACGGGGGTTTTGATTCCGCCGCAAGGTTATTTGCAGCGGCTGCGGGAGATTTGTGACAAGTACGGAATTCTACTGATTTTTGATGAGGTAATTACGGGTTTCGGGCGTTTGGGTTCGAGTTTTGCTACTGAATATTTTGGGGTGGTTCCCGATATTGTGACGGTGGCGAAGGGGATAACTAACGGTACTGTGCCGATGGGGGCGGTGTTTGTGAAGGAGGGAATTTATGATACTTTTATGAATGCTCCTGAAAATGCGATCGAGCTTTTTCACGGTTATACTTATTCCGGCCATCCCCTAGCCTGCGCTGCTGCTTTGGCGACGCTGGATATTTATGAGGAAGAAAGGCTGTTTGAACGGGCTAATAAGTTGGCTGATTATTGGGAAAATGCGGTTCATTCTTTGAAGGGCGTGCGCCACGTCATTGATGTGCGAAATCTCGGACTTGTGGCGGGGATTGAGTTGGAATCTATCCCTGGGAAGCCGGGAAAACGGGCTTTTGATTGTTTCTTGCAGTGCTTTGAAAAAGGGTTGTTGATTCGCACGACTGGTGATATTATTGCTTTGTCGCCTCCGTTGATTATTGAGCAGGAACATATCGATCGCATTTTGGAAATTTTAACTGCGGTTTTGCAGGAATTGGAGTAAGATTTAAACGAACCGCGAAGGCGCTAAGGACACGAAGGAAGAGAGAGAGAAGAAGATCGGGAAAATCTCTCTCTCTTGTCTTCCTTCGCGCTCTTTGCGTCTTCGCGGTTCGTTCAAATCCTTAAACAGCGCTATAATCATTCATAACGAACGACGAACGACGAATAACTATGGTACTGTTAACTGCAAAAATCTCTGCTAACGAGTTGGCAAATTTAGCTGTAGAGTTAATTCGGAAAAGTGGGTGCGAATACGGTGATGTGCGTTTTTGCAGTTACCGACGGCAAAGTTTGTACGCGCGCGATCGCTCTTTAAGCAATATCTCCGATAATGTAAGTTCCGGTTTTGGCGTGCGAGTGCTGCTAGACGGCGCTTGGGGCTTTGCCGCGAGTCACAACAAAACACCCGCAGAAGTTACCAGAATCGTCGCTTTGGCTGTAGAAATTGCTAAAGGCAGCCGCTTGACTCAAAAGGAACCGGTGCGCTTAGTTCCCGTCGCAAAATATGTCGATACCTACATTACTCCGATCGCAATTGACCCGTTTTCAGTATCCGTTGCTGACAAAGCAGAACTTTTATTAACCATCAACGAACGCCTGCTAGCGCACGAATCACAAGGCATCAAAAAAGCTTATTCTTTTTTGAGATTCAACCGCGAAGACAAGGTTTTTGCGTCCACAGAAGGCTCGCTAATCGAACAAACAATCTACCGCAGCTATCCGGGTTTTGGCTGCACGGCAATTGCGGGTGGCGATGCCCAACGTCGCAGTTACGAACGCCCGCCATTAAACATCGGTTACGAACACATCAATCCCGATGATTTGTTGGGTCAAGTCGAACGAGTAGCCACCGAAGCAATTGAAAAAGTAGCTGCGCCGAAAGTCCCTGCCGGGATTTGCAAATCCCTGATTCTCAAGCCGACAAATTTGTTTCTGACTATCCACGAATCCGTCGGACACCCAACGGAATTAGACCGGGTTTACGGCTACGAATCGAATTTTGCTGGCACGAGTTTTGCTACTACCGATAAGTTAAATAAGCTGCAATACGCTGCACCTTGGGTAAACTTCAAGTGCGATCGCACTCAACCCCACGGTCGCGGTACAATGGGTTACGACGATGAAGGCGTAAAATCGCAGGATTGGTACGTTGTCAAGGATGGAATTTTAGTTGATTATCTCACTGACAGAGAAACAGCTTATCGCCTCGGACGCGCCAGCAGCAACGGTTCTGCCTGCGCTGACAGTTGGTCGAGCGTACCGATGGTGAGAATTCCTAATTTGGGATTGGAACCGGGCCCGGATGGCGGCAGTCATACTGCTACTTTGGATCAGATGATTGCTGATACGGAAGATGGGATTTTAATTGACGGTACAGGCAGTTTTTCCATCGACCAGCAGCGGCGCAATTTTCAATTCGGCGGCGATGCTTTTTGGAAAGTGGAAAAGGGTAAAGTTGTGGGAATGTTGAAGGATGTCACTTATCATTCAATGAGCACTGATTTCTGGAATCAAGTAGATGCAATCGGGCCTGCTTCCGAACGGGTTCAATGCGGTACTAATATGTGCGGCAAAGGTGAGCCGATGCAGGTTGCTCAAATGACTCATGCTTGTGTACCGGTGCGGGTCAGGGATATTCAAATTGGGGGAAATTCTTAATTCGGAATGATTGAACCGCAGAGGACGCAGAGAACACAGAGAGAGTTCTGAGATAATAAAGCTAACAAATTCTTCCTAGTATTCTAGCTTATGACCGTAACAATATCGCCCGCAATTTTAAGTGAAGACAGAGCCTTATCTTTATTAGAAAAGGTAGTCAAACAATCGGAAGCAGAAGCAGTATTTGTCAGTCTTTCTACTGGTGAAGAATCTCTTTCCCGATTCTCGGAAAATCAAATCAGCCAAAATATCAGCAAAACTGTATTTAGCCTCAACATTACTAGCTATTTTGGCAATAAAAGCGCTTCTGCTGCTGTTACCGAATTTGATGAAGATGCGATCGCCCAAACCGTCAAGCGATCGGAAGAACTCGCCCGAATTGCCCCCGCAGACCCCGAATGGATGCCGCTGTTGCCCCCTCAAACCTACGATTTGCCCCCGGCGGCGTTTGATGAAGCAACGGCTGCTGTATCGCCTTTAGAGCGGGCAAAAATGGTACAGCAAGCCTGCGCGATCGCATCTGGCGAAGGTGCGGAAGCTTCCGGTACTTTGAGCGCTGAGGCTTCGCTGTACGCGATCGCCTCGTCAACCGGACTCCGCGCCTGCAACCAATATACAGAGGCTAATTTCGGCTTTACAGCCCGCATTGGAGACGGTTCTAGCTGGACGGAAAGCACGGCTTGGGGCATCCACGAAGTACAAGTCGCCGAATTAGCCGCACAAGTTGTCTCGCGCGCGAAAGCCTCCCGCAACCCCCGCGAAATTACTCCCGGTGTTTATCCTGTAATCTTTGATGGCGCTGCGTTTGCAGATTTGCTACCGTGGGTAATTTGGGCTATGGATGCGCGGGCGGCGGATGAGGGGCGATCGTTTATGTCGATCGCCGATGCAGCCGGAAAACCCGCAGGAAACCGCGCCGGAGAACAACTTTTCAGCCCGTTAGTGCAGGTACTGCGCGATCCGAGTCATCCTTTGTTGCGATCGAATAATTTTTTCGGCGACGGATTGAACAATAGCTATTTAGAAATCATCAAAAATGGCGTACCTCAAAGCTTGTCCTATTCCCGCTATTGGGCCGCCCAAAAAGGCAAAGAAGCGAAAGGTGGTTATTACCCGATCGTGATGACAGGTTCCGATCAAAGTTTAGCAGATTTAATCGCTCAAACCGAGCGGGGAATTTTCGTGAGTCGAGCTTGGTATGTAAATTACGTGAATCCGAAAACATCGGAAGTAACCGGCATGACTCGCGACGGTACTTTTTGGATTGAAAACGGTAAGATTGCTTACCCCATTAAAAATTTCCGTTTCAATCAAGTTTTACCTGATATGTTGCGGGATGTGGATGCAGTTAGCGAAGTGCATCGCTACGGTGGTAGTGTCGTGCCCGGAGTGCGCGTGAAAGCTTTTAATTTCACCAGTATTACTGACAGTTTGTAACTCGCACAATATTGCAATCCTAAATCATTTGTGAATTTCTTACTCCCTCCCCTTGTTAAGGGGAGGGTTGGGG
>NZ_CAWPRX010000154.1:0-6057 GCF_963890365.1 Tychonema sp. LEGE 07196
GTGGGAGAGGGGGAGATGGGGAGAGTGGGAAAAAGATTCTATTTTGCTTCTGACTAATGACTGTTGACTGTTGACTGTTGACTGATGACTGTTGACTGTTGACTGATGACTGATGACTTCAACAAATCTGTCTCTGGGAAGATGGCACGGCACGGACAAATCTGGTTTGGTATAGAAAAAACCCGTAGTTAGTTTTAACAATCTTGTTTCACCCGCAGAAGAAATAGCACGATCGCGCGATCGCTACAGGTCAACAAAAAATGAGTTGGTTTCAGGTCTTGCCCTTACCCATTAAATCCAACAGCCTTGCTACATTTAGCGCCGCCACGGCCTTACTGCTGACAACTCTGTTAGTCTTTGCATTCCAGGCAACTCCTGCAATATTACTTTTGGCAGTTGCAATGGTTAGCGCTTGGTATGTTGGCTTAAAGTCCTCTGAACAAGAACTTGAAATAGAACGCCAGATTATTTCAAAAGTAATTGACACGACAGCTTGCTTGATTGTAGTTCTTGACAGCCAAGGACGGATTGTCAGGTTCAACCAAGCTTGCGAAAAAGCCACAGGCTACTCGGTAGCAGAAGTTGTGGATCAATATGTTTGGGATATATTTTTAATTCCCGAAGAAATAGAACCTGTTCAAACAGTTTTTGCTAAACTAAGCGCGGAAAATTATTACAGCGAATATCAAAATTATTGGCGGACTAAAAACGGCGATAGGCGCTTCATTTCTTGGTCTAATACAGTGATGGTCGATGGCGATGGTGTGGTAGAATATGCGATCGCCACTGGCATCGATATTACCGATCGCAAAACAGCAGAAATAGCCCTAGCTTCATCCTACAGCCAGCTAGAAACCCGCGTCAAACAGCGGACGGCAGAACTGACAGTAGCTAAAGAAGCACTGCAAGCTCAAGAAGAACGATTTCGCTGTTTGAGTTCCTGTTCGCCGGCGGGCATTTTCATGGCGGATTTCGAGGGGCGCTACACCTATGCAAACCCGCGAACTCAGGCGATTTTCGGCTTGAGTTTGGCCGAACTTTTAGGAGACGGTTGGGAGAATTGCATTCACCCGGAAGACCGATCGCGCGTATTGACCCGATGGCAGGATTATACTGGCGAAGGTGGGGAATATGCGATCGAATATCGCCTGGAAACAGCAGAGAAGATTGTCCGCTGGATTAACGTTTGTTCCTCGCCGATGTTCTCCGACTCCGGCGAGCTCATCGGATATGTGGGCACCGTGCGAGATGTCACCGAAAGACAACAAGCGCAAGCAGCTTTGTCTAGCAGCGAACAACAACTGAGAACGCTGCTAGAAAATACGCCAGATATGATTATCCGCACGGACAAAGAACTGCGCTATATTTATGTCAATCAAGCAGTTGCCAGAAGCCAAGGAAAACCCGTTGCATTCTTCCTCGGCAAAACCGTTCAAGACCTAGGAATGCCGCCAGAACAGTGCCAGATGTGGGACGAAACCCTGTACAAAGTGTTAGAAACAGGCACAGAAGAAATCATCGAATTTCAGGCGGAATCAACGGAGGGTATCAGAAGTTATCAATATCGCGTAGTTCCAGAATTTAACAAAGAGGGCGCAGCAGAATCGGCATTAATTGTCGCCCGCGATATCACAGAACTCCAACTTGCAGAAACTCAAAGATTGCAGTTAAAAATCGAGCTAGCAGCCAGGGAAAAAGCGGAAAAAGAACAGCAGCGGTCGGCATTTTTAGCAGAAGCTAGCAAAATGCTGACTGCGGCATTTGACGGGGAAACGGTGCTGCAAAATGTCGCAGAATTAGCAGTAAATTCGATCGCTGACGGGTGCTGCATTTATTTGACCGAAACCGGCTCAAAAGTTCGCCGCGCGGCTGTAGCTCACGCCCAAGCCTCTGCGGTTGATATTCTGAATAACTTTAAAATCCGCAGCCCGATCGCCTCTGATGCTGTGAACGGCTATCCGCTGGTAATTCGCACCGGAAAATCCGAATTAATTGTCGAAGTGGATGAACAGATTTTAGCAGCAGCAGCAGCCGAAGATACAGCAGAAATGGAAACATTGCGCTCGCTCAATATCGGCTCCCACGCTTGCGTACCGCTCTTAGCCCGCGGGCGGGTAATAGGTGCTATTACCTGCTTTACATCTAAATCTGGCAGTCGCTACAATTCCCAAGACATGGCAATGTTAGAAGATTTAGCATACCATGTCGCATTTGCCCTAGACAATGCCAGACTTTATGCAGAAGCGCAGCAAGCACTATCTCAAACAGCGCAATCGTTTGCCTTAATTGACTCGCTCCTAGAAGCATCTCCCCTGGCGATTTGCTTTGTCGATCGCGAAATGCGCTTCATCCGCATCAATCAAGTGTTAGCAGAACTCAACGGTTTGTCCGCCCAGCAGCATCTCGGTCAAGATTTCCGCCAATTGTTCCCAGAATCGGCGGGCAAATTTGCACCAATAATTCAGCAAGTTCTCGACTCCGGCGAACCGGTTTTAAACGTAGAAATTAGCGGCGAAAATCTGGGAAAAATTGGAGAGTTGGGCTATTTGCTCGCCAACTACTACCCAGTTAAAAACGCAAGGGGAGAAATCATCGGTGCCGGCATAATTCTCGCAGATATTACCGCAGCAAAAAAAACCGAATTAGCTTTGCGAGAAAGCGAAACGCGGTTTCGCAGCGTGGTAGAATCTAACATGATCGGCATCGGTTTCTGGGAGGCAAACGGCGCAATTACAGAAGCTAACGATGCCTTGCTGGAAATGATCGGATATACGAGGGAAGACTTGGTTTCGGGACATATCCGCTGGCCGGATATCACGCCTGCGGAATACGCAGAACTCGATCGCGCCGCTGTAGCGCAAGTCGCAGCTGCTGGAAGTTGCGAGCCTTATGAAAAAGAATACATCCGCTCTGACGGCTCGCGCCTCCCAATTTTAGTCGGTGCCGGAAACTTGGAAGGATGCACAGACAAAGGATCGTTCTTCGTGCTCGATATCACCGATCGCAAACAAGCTCAAAACCAGCTCCGAGAAAACGAAATCCGCATTCGCAACCAACTAGCAGAACTCGACTTAGTTTACAAGACTACACCGGTCGGGCTGTCCTTTGTCGATACCAATTTGCGCTACATCCGCATCAACAAATGCCTCGCTCAGATCAACGGCAGATCGATCGCAGATCACATCGGGCGCACCGTCAGAGAAGCGATTCCCGAAATCGCCGATATGGTAGAGCCGATTTACCTGCAAGTGCTAGCGACGCAAAGCCCCGTGCTCGACTTGGAAATTAAGGCCGAAACGCTGCAACAGCCGGGAGTAGTGCGGGATTGGCTAGTCAGCTTTTACCCTGTCAGCGACGAATCGGGAACGCTGTTGGGAGTCAGCAGCGCGATCGCCGAAATCACCGATCGCAACCAAGCAAAACGGGTAATCGAGCAAAGCGAAGCTTTATTCCGGCGGCTGTTAGATTCCAATATTTTCGGAGTCGCGATCGGCGATTTTAGCGGCCGCATCGCCTACGCCAACGACTGCCTGCTCAACATGGTGGGCTACACCCGATCGGATGTCCTCTCTGGTCAAATGCGCTGGGACAGGATGACACCCCCCGAATACCTGCACCTCGACGCCTTGGCGGCCGGGGAACTGCGGGCTTCGGGAGTCGCAACTCCTTTTAAGAAAGAGTACATCCGCAAAGATGGCAGCCGCGTGCCGATGTTGATGGGCGGGACGATTTTGTGCCCGGAGAACCCGGAAGCACAGACGATCGTCGCATTTTACATCGACTTGACCGAAACCTCCAGGGTGGAAGCAGAACTCAAAAACAATCAAGAACGGCTGCAAATCGCTCAACAAGCAGGCAAAATCGGAACTTTTGAATGGAACGTCCAAACCGACGAACTCGCGTGTACGCCGGAATTAGAGGCTTTGTACGGACTGCCGGTCGGCGGTTTAGACAGCAGCTATCAGAATTTGCTGGCAATGGTGCATCCAGACGATCGCGCTTTCACTCAACAGCAGTGGCAGGCCGCGGCAGCCTCCGGGGAGGAATTAAACATTGAGTTCCGCATTTGCCGTCCCGACAGCAGCATCGGCTGGATTGCTTGCAGGGCTAAGGTGTTTCAGGACGAGAGCGGTTTGTCCCAGCGGGCGATCGGGGTGAACGTCGATATCACCGATCGCAAACAAGCAGAAGCAGCGCGATCGCAAACCAACCAAACTTTGGAAGCTTTGATCCAAGCTTGTCCCCTAGGAATTACCGTTGTTAGCGCCGACGACGGCATTGTGAAAATGTGGAACCCAGCAGCCGAGAGGATTTTTGGCTGGTCAGAATCAGAGGCGAAAAATCAATTTTCGCCCTCCATTTCCCCAGACAAGCGGGAGGAATTCACGGCAAAATTGCAAAAAATTAGTCAAGGAAAGGCGATCGCGGGGATGGAAACCCAGCGCCAACGGAAAGACGGCACCACGATCGACATCAGTTTGTGGGCAACTCCAGTCCGCGACGCTCAAGGCAATATAAATTGTATGTCGATCGTCGCCGACATCAGCGATCGCAAGCAAGTAGAGGCAGAACTCGCTCAGTTGCTCGATCGCGAACAAGCCGCCCGCGCCGAAGCAGAAGACATCAACCGCCTGAAAGACGAGTTTCTCGCCACGCTTTCCCACGAACTCCGCACGCCTTTAAATGTGATTCTGGGCTGGGCGCAGAGGCTGCGCGGCCTCCCCTACACGGAAGATGATTTAGCTAGCGGTTTGGAAGCGATCGAGCGTCAGTCGAGGGTGCAGGTGCAGCTAGTCGAAGATTTGCTCGACGTTTCCCGGATTATTCAAGGCAAACTGGCTCTGAAAGACGGCTGGTTCGTCATCACAAACGCGGTCGAAATTGCTCTGAGTTCAGTCATGTTCGCCGCCCAGGCTAAGTCTGTGACTGTTTCCTCGGAATTAGACCCCACAGTCAAATTGATGTGGGGCGACGCCCAGAGGTTGCAGCAGGTACTCTCAAATTTGCTGACAAACGCCGTCAAGTTTACGCCAGCGGGCGGAACCGTGAACCTCAGTTTATCTGCGGTAGCTGTGGCTGATTCCGCATCACCTAACTACGTGCAAATTACTGTCAGCGATACTGGAAAAGGCATTTCCGCCGAGTTTTTGCCCTACGTGTTCGATCGCTTCCGACAAGCAGACGGGTCGATTACAAGGGCTGATAGCGGTTTGGGACTGGGATTGGCGATTGTGCGGCACTTGGTGGAACTCCACGGCGGCACTGTACGCGCCGAAAGTCCGGGTAAAGACAGGGGTGCGACATTCACCGTCATGCTGCCCCTCAAACAGCGGATCGGCCATCAGCGGCAGTTGAAAGAGGAAAAGAAACTCCCTCAAATCCGTCTGGGTATGTTAGCCGGTTTAAAAGTGTTGGTTGTTGACGACGAACCCGACAACCGCGAGTTTTTGACTGTAGCGCTGCAAGAGTGCGGGGCGACGGCGACAGCGGCTGCTTCAGCCCAAGAGGCGATCGAGCTTTTGCAGCAGTCGCCGCCCGATATTCTAGTCAGCGACATCGGGATGCCGGTTGAGGACGGCTACTCGCTGATCCGCAAAGTGCGATCGTCCCAATCTGACAAAATCAAGCGCTTGCCGGCGGTTGCGCTGACAGCCTATGCTAGCGAACAAGACCGCGCCAGGGCGATCGACGCCGGTTACGACGAACATTTAGCAAAGCCGATCGATCCTGCTCGATTCGCCTCAGTTTTAGCCAAATTAAACGTGCGAAAGTAGTGCAGGTTCGTAGACAGGACTTGAGTCCGCAGCTTTTTACGAACTCAATTCCGCACTGCGAACGAACCGTTTTTATGACGTTTTACGAACTCATATCAAATCGGTTAGCATCGGAATAGTAAATTAACTGTTGACTGTTGACTGTTGACTGTTAACTGTTAACTGTTAACTGTTAACTGTTAACTGTTAATACCATTTTTCTGACCTATGTGCTATAGATGAACTCTTAGCCCCCCCTTAATAAGGGGGGGTTGGGGGGGTAATATCTAGCGCTACTTTATGA
>NZ_CAWPRX010000155.1:0-61927 GCF_963890365.1 Tychonema sp. LEGE 07196
CTATTCGTCGGCAGCGTCAGGTGTGTATAAGAGACAGTCACAGGATCGATCGCAGTTGTCAAGTCGAACTACACAGATACACGCCGATGGTTTTCTGATGAGAAATTGACAAACATCGGGCCAGAAACCGGGTTTTTTAACTAATACCAATTTCAAACGAAATAACAGTATTCTTGTCCCCCCCCTTGCTAAGGGGGGGCTAGGGGGGGTCGGAGAGTATTGCATGATTTTAGAGAAATGGTATAAATACTAGCCAAAAACTCTCTATTGTCAAAAAACCCGGTTTCTTTGCTTCTTGTTACTGTTTGAGAACTAGGACAAATAATTGTCTAATCTCCCAAACAAATCCCTAAACCCCGGGCCGTTTTAACCAGAGTACCGTTGAAGTCTACCGGTCTATATTTGGAAATCGCATCTTCCAATGGAACGCTGACAACTTCTCGCTGTTGCCAAGATACCATGCGGTCAAATTTCTCTTCGGCAATTAAATCAACTGCTGCGACGCCAAAAGCAGAAGCAATTAATCTTTCTAGCGAAGAAGGTGTTCCCCCGCGTTGAGTGTGTCCCAAAACGCTGACGCGGGTTTCTGCACCGCTACATTCAGAAATTGTATCAGCTAAATACTGACCGATTCCGCCTAATCGACTTTGACCCAAGCGATTTGTGTGCATTACTAATTCGCCTGCTTCTGTGCGAACTGCCTCCGCTACTACAATTAAACAGTAGTTTTTTCCGCGTTGTTGGCGTTCTTGGATTTTGGCACAGATTTCGGAAATTTTGTAAGGAATTTCGGGAATCAGAATTATATCAGCTCCCCCAGCAATTCCGGCACTAATTGCAATATGTCCGGCATCGCGTCCCATGACTTCAACAATTATCACGCGGCTGTGACTGGCCGCAGTAAAATGCAAGCGGTCTAGTGCTTCTGTGGCAATATTGACAGCAGTATCAAAACCGATCGCTCGCTCGGTAATTCCGACATCATTATCAATAGTTTTAGGAATAGCAACTAAATTCAAATTACCTTCGAGAGCAATCTTCCTGAGAATGGCGAGACTACCATCGCCACCTATGCCAATTAGGGCATCCAGACCGAGTTGATGATAGCCTTGAATAATATCATCGGAGCGATCGCGCAGAGTCCCGTCAGCCATCGGGAAAGCAAAAGGGTTGCCCTTATTTGTCGTGCCCAGCATTGTACCGCCAATGGTGAGCCAAGAGTCTACTTTCTCAATATTCAAAGGAATTGCTTCCGGGGGACGGCTCATCAATCCGTTGGTGGCTTGACGAATCCCCATTACTTTCCAATTGTAAGTTCCCGTTGCGCGGTACACAACGGCTCGTATCACGGCATTTAAGCCTGCACAGTCACCTCCGCTAGTGAGAATGCCGATACACTTTTGTTCTCCCATAATTTATGCCAGACTTTTGTTACTCAGAACATGGGTTGATTTTTTTAGATCCAGATCGTCCAATCCTTATTTGCGACGTAATTTAGTGGCTTTAGCCTCCCAAATCACCGTCTCAAATACAACATAAATTTTACTTGGGATTGAGGCGTTTAGAAACTTGGTTGATGATGCCGCTAAGAATTGCACCCCCCATGAGAATTCCCAGGGCGGGATTAAATACCGGCTGCCAGAGACTGTACCACAAATCGAAACCGAGATTCACTCCGGTCGATCGCCCAACTACGGCGATCGCAAACCACCCAAAAATAGCAAAGACGAAAAACACATCAGCTACTAAAATCAAGTTGATAAAGTTAAGAATTTTATCTTTCATGGTCGATAGTTCCTTTTGAGTGTATATGTGTCAACTGTTGACTGTTGACTGTTGGCTGTTGGCTGATGACTGATGACTGTTGATTGTTGAGTGTTAACTTTTGACTCGATTTTATGATTCCGATGCAACCGGAAACGATGTCAGTCGATTTTAGATTGGGGCCTTGAAGATTTAAGATTTGCTCTCCCGCTGAATCTGGAATCTTGAAGCTGGAGCGAAAAATTTTCTTTCTCCATGACTTAAATTGGGGGCTTGTATCCATTTTAAGGGCGTCAAATTTGGGCCAGCGGTGGGGAAAGGAGCGGAACGATCGCTGCAACAGGCGATCGAATAAAGATAAAATATCATTCAATTGTTGTCGCACACTTGTGGTCAAAATATGGTTCGCTATACACTCCCTCAAAGCCCCGAAATTATTTTAACTGTCAGAGGGAAAGATTCAGTCAAAGCCCGCGAACAAGCGATGGATAAGCTGATGCTGCTGATGGATGAAGGTCAGCTACCTACAGAGCTCGCAGAAGGATTTGGGCCCAAGCAGTTTGTTGAAGTTAAGGATATCGAAGATGCCGCGTCGGATGGCGAAGACGCAATTACTGAAGCGGTGCAGATTTTGAGCAATTTGGCAAGTCTCAAATTGAAAGTCATGGAATCCCGCGAAGAAGCACTCAAAATCCGGGAGGCGATCGACATTTTGTTTACAGATGAGTCTGTGACGGCCGAAGAAATTGGTCGTCTCAAAGACGGTTTCAAAGTTCTCAAAACCTTCGCTCAAGCTAACGTCCGCTATCGAGAAGCTAGGAGCCAAGCTGAGGAAGCGCGGACAATTCTCGACGGAGCTTTGCAATCAGTAGAACCCGAAAACAAGGCGCAGAAATCGGCGAAATAAAAGTACAAAGAAAGCTGTTTTTACAGGGCATATCGCAGAGATATAGCCTTTCGATCTCTCATCTGAGGTACTATCCGGGATAGGGCATAGGGCAAACCGGGCATAGGGCTATCCTGACTTTTTTGATAACCGCTATACCGCCCTCTGAATACTAGCCATATCCCATTAATTACCAGTCATCAAAAGTTCGGACAGTTTTTTTAACGGGCCTGTAAGCCGATCGCGAGCAAGCCCGGTCATTTCTTACACATTTGAAGAAACTTAACAATGAAGTTTTAATAACTTTTGCTAGCCTATTCGGTACTAGGCAATAAGAAAATCGAGTCAACAGTCAACAGTCAACAGTCAACAGTCAACAAGAATTGACATTATACTTTTAAAATATATTAAAAATGCTCGATCGCCCACAAAAAATGTACCGCCAAACATTGCGAAAACCCGACGGCCGCCCGATCGCACTGTACAGCCGCTACCCAATTCCAAAAGGCATCGCCGCCGTAAGTCCCAGCAATGAACCTGTAAAAGCCAACCCGCACTTTCGCTGGCATCCCTTGCGGGGGGAATGGGTAGCATATGCCAGCCACCGTCAGGAAAGAACTTTCATGCCACCGCCGGAATATAACCCGCTGGCTGCTACAATTAATCCCAGATTTCCGACAGAATTGCCACGAGGAAATTACGATATAGCAGTTTTTGACAACCGCTTTCCATCGATGAGTTTCCAGGCAAATAATGCGCCTACAAATATTGTGGAAACTGCGCCAGCTAACGGCGTTTGTGAAGTTGTCGTTTTTACTCAAGATCCGCTGGCTTCGTTGGGTTCTTTGGAATTAAGTCACTTAGAATTGTTATTAGAAGTGTGGGCAGATCGCACTTCAGTTATCAGCAGCAATCCCGAAATTCAATATGTCTTGCCTTTTGAAAATCGCGGCGTAGAAGTTGGAGTAACTTTGCACCACCCCCACGGTCAAATTTATGCTTATCCGTTCGTGCCACCGGTGCCGGCGCGGATGTTAGAATGTCAGTCGGTTTACTATCAAAAAAACAGCAGCGGTTTGCTGCAAGATTTGATTCAAAAGGAAATTTCAGACAAACAGCGAATTCTGTATTTAGATGAATATGCGATCGCCTTTGTGCCCGCTTGCGCCCGCTACCCTTACGAAGTGTGGATTGCGCCCATCGCACCGGTTGCCACATTTATCGATCTTACCGAAAAACAGCGTCAAGGACTTGCCAAGGCTTTAAAAACAGTCGCCCTTAAATATGATGGTTTGTGGCACCGCCCATTCCCTTATTTGATGGCTTGGTTTCAAGCGCCCACAGACGGAAAGCCTCACCCAGAGGCACATTTGCACGCTGAGTTTTATCCGCCCTATCGATCGCGCGATCGGCTCAAATACCTAGCGGGAACCGAACTCGCAGCCGGAATGTTTGTCAACGATGCTTTACCGGAAGAAAAAGCTCAAGAATTGCAAGCCGTATCTGTCAATCTCTATTAATAACCTCGCTCAATTTAGTTCGTAGTGATGACTTTAGTTCTTCTTTCTTAAACACTTTTTTAAGAAAAACTAAAGTCCCAGGGAGAACCTTGCTCGTTACCAGGAAGAGCCTAGTAATGCAGGTGCGGAGGCTCTACCTCCTTTGAGGAAGGCAACTTACAGTAGAGAGAACTGTAGGAGGTATTTAAGTTATTAAGTTGTCGATCCTAAAATCCTTACTGCGAACCTTTTTTCAGAAGAAGCGAAGTCCTCACGACGAACCAATACGGTTCACTTAAGATTGTCATATATCTATGAAAAAACCGGGTTTATGAGGTGTCATGAATATGGTTTTTATACTCTCAACACAGCTCTTTCAGGATTTTCGGGATTTGGAACTAAACGCTGATTTTTGGAATCTACCAGCAAGTCTAAAGTTTCTAACACAGTTTGACCTATCAGCACGATATCGCCTAAAACCATTGCGGCCTCGATCGTCTCCCGCCCTGCCATTTCAATAATCATAGGTTCAGTCAATCCTACTGTTTCTTGTCTGCCATCAGCATATTTTGCTATTTCCTGACTCCGAATTCTTAAACCAAGGTGTTCGCAAACTTCTACAGGAATTGCTGTGCGTACTGCACCAGTATCTATCAGTGCTTCGGCTTCGCAAACCCGCAAAAGATTCGGATTGAGCAATCCTCGACTCACCAAGGCTTCATCAATGGCATTCGTTAGCTTGACTTTGACTCGAACTGCACCCATATTTTTGGTTGTTTGACTCCAATTACGATCGATATTTATCATAGCGCCTCTCTTTTTCTACAGAAAGTCTACCTTCAATTATAGCTTGAAATGCGAGCAGCCACCGGTTAAAACCTGCGGCTGCAATTCAACGCAAATTATCGCGAACTAACTACTAATCTTCAGCATAGATATACCGATACAATTCGCTCGGATCGGGTTCGGGACTCTTCTCCGCAAAATCTACCGCATCATCAATTACAGCTTCGATCTTTTTGTCGATCGCTTTTAATTCTTCAGCAGTAGCCAAAGTGCGATCGATCAAATCAGCAGCCAACTTCTTAATCGGATCGCGGGGGAACCAATATTCCTTCTCTTCCTTAGAGCGCAACTCATCAGGATCGGCCAAAGAATGACCCCGAAAGCGATAAGTCAAAGCCTCGATCAAAGTCGGGCCTTCGCCAGCCCTAGCCCGTGCTATGGCTTCCTTGGCGACTTCCCGCACCGCCAAAACATCCATCCCGTCAACCTCGAATCCAGCCATGCCAAAAGCATGAGCTTTTTTGTAAATTAAGGGGTCAGAAGTGGCTCGCTCGTGGGCCATGCCGATCGCCCATTTGTTGTTTTCCACAACATAAAGAATCGGCAACTTCCACAAAGCAGCCATATTCAAACATTCAAAAAACTGCCCGTTATTTGCAGCACCATCGCCAAAAAAACAAGCAGTTACGCCATCGGAACTCTCATCGCCCAAAGCTTCGCGCCGATACTTCGATTGAAAAGCCGCCCCCGTAGCTACCGGAATCCCCTCAGCCACAAAAGCATAGCCTCCCAACAGCCGATGTTCGGCCGAAAACATATGCATCGAACCGCCCCGGCCCTTCGAGCAACCGGTTTCCTTCCCGAACAACTCCGCCATCACTTCCCGCGCTGGTACGCCCGCGCTCAAAGCGTGAACGTGATCGCGGTAGGTGCTGCTGACGTAATCGGTACTATCGCGGCGCATCGATCGAATCACGCCAGTAGATACCGCTTCCTGGCCGTTGTACAAGTGGACAAAACCAAACATTTTGCCCCGGTAGTACATCTCAGCGCACTTGTCTTCAAACAAACGCCCCAAAACCATATCCTCGTAGAGCATCAAGCCCTCTTCGCGAGAAATAGTTACGCTTTGTGCGTCAAAAACTGGTAAAATCCGTTCCTCAGCCATAAAAAATTAATACCCGATCGCCTACTTAAACATTTAAATGTAAACCGACAGAGGACACAACCCAGCAGAAAATGGTCGAAAATTTTCTCGCCCTGCTGTTGGGAAGTTGTTAAAATCAGGGAAGCAGGGGGCTGGCGTGCCGCTCCGACAGCACGGACTATTGCAGAAACCCGACTAAGTTGTCACTAATGCTTTTGTTAAAAACCAACCTTAGCTAAGATAGGCTAATTTAGTTGCTAGCGCTTTGGGGAAGTGGACGTAGTGTTAATTCCACTAGATTACTACCGGATTTTGGGTCTACCGATTCAAGCTACTGCCGAACAGTTGCAGCAGGCTCACCGCGATCGAACTTTACAGCTTCCGCGTCGGGAGTATTCCGAAGTTGCGATCGTCGCCCGCAAACAATTGATCGATGAAGCCTGCGCCGTTCTGTCAGACTCAGACGCGCGCAAAGCTTATGATGCGAGTTTTTTAGCCAAAACATACGATCGAGAGTCGGAAGCAGCAATTGCAGCCAAGCAGAGGTTAAAAACCTCAAATGGGCCGGCCACTGTTTTGCAAGATGCAGGAGAAACTGCTCCGGCAGAATCTAAGGCTTTAGACGCCGCTCCCGACCCCCACACTCCAAGTATTGAAATCGATGACAACCAATTCGTAGGAGCCCTGCTCGTACTGCAAGAACTGGGAGAATACGAACTCGTACAGAAACTGGGTCGCCCGTATCTCAACAATGGCAGCATCGCGATCGACGAAGGCCGCTTCGGCGATCGCCAGCTTGTGCGGCCGGATATAGTTTTAACAGTAAGTCTTGCGTGTCTAGAACTCGGTCGCGAACAGTGGCAGCAAGGTCAATACCAAAATGCCGCCAAATCATTAGAAGCAGGTCAAGAACTGCTGCTGCGCGAAAGCCTATTTCCAAGCGTGAGGGGTGAAATGCAAGCCGATATATACAAACTCCGTCCGTACAACATTTTAGAATTACTCTCGCTCCCGGAAGAAAAAGTCGCCGAGCGCCGTCAGGGACTGCAAATCCTGCGGGAAATGCTCGAAGAACGGGAGGGCATCGACGGATCGGGGGACGATCGCTCGGGTTTAGGCATAGAAGACTTCCTCCGCTTCGTCCAGCAACTGCGGAAACACCTAACCAGCAGCGAACAGCAGACTCTATTTGAAGCCGAAGCCGGTCGCCCTTCAGCAGTCGCTACTTACCTGTCGGTTTACACTCTGTTAGCCCAAGGATTTGCCACCAGAGCACCTGCGATGATCCGCCGCGCTAAGCTGATGCTGATGCAGCTCGGCCGCCGCCAAGACGTTCACCTCGAAAAAGCCGTGTGTTCGCTGCTGCTGGGCCAAACAGAAGAAGCCAGCAGAGCCCTAGAACTCAGTTCGGAAAAAGAACCCCTCGCTTTTATTCGCGAACATTCCCAAGATTCTCCCGATTTGTTGCCGGGACTGTGCTTGTACGCCGAACACTGGCTGCAAGAAGAAGTGTTTCCACACTTCCGCGACTTGGCAAATCAGCCAGTCTCCTTGAAAGATTACTTTGCTGACCCGAAAGTCCAAGCTTATCTAGAAGCTTTGCCTTCGGATGCAGAAACGGCCAACGAATGGGTTGTGGTGCAGCCCCGATCGGGCAAACCCCAGGGACGACTGCAACCAACGGGCGATCGCCGACTGGCATCCCCACAGCCCCCAGCAGCCAAACAGGGAGCCAGTAGCGTTACCTTGACCCCCGTACCGGTAGACAGCTCTACCGCAGCCTCAGCCCCGAAAGACCACGCAACGGCTGCTGCACTAGGCGCCGTCTCCGCCGTCTCTCTCCCGACAACTACAGCGCCACGACCCACAGCCTCGACCTCCACCCGGAGGCGCACAGGTTCCAGCGGGCGCAGCGGAGCGACTGGCCAGGGTCTAGCAGGCGATTTAGTCGATCGGACGCGCACTAAAGCAGCACAAATTTCCGCCCAAGTCAAGTCCATGCCTCCAAACAGGCTGGCTCTGTTTGTCGCCGGAGGTGTCCTGAGCCTGTTAATCCTGTGGTTAATACTCAGTTTGTTGGCGAATGCCCTACAATCCGTGCGAGAAGAGCAACCCTTGCTCAGCCTAGAAGCACCGCCCATCCAAATCCCGGCGGCTGCCCCGGCTCCTGAGCCGAATGCGGCAGTGTCGGGAGTAGTGACTGAGGCAGCAGCCAAACAAATAGTTGAAAGCTGGCTGTCGGCGAAAGCGGCGGCTTTGGGCCCTAACCACGCTGTCGAAGAATTAAAGCAAGTTCTCACAGAACCGGCTTTGTCTCGCTGGCAATTGATGGCAGACGCTCAACAGAAAAACAACGCCTACCAGAGTTACCAACACAGCCTGCAAGTTAAAGGAGTTACGACAAATCCGACTAATCCCGATCGCGCGCAAGTAGAAGCCCAAGTAACGGAAAAAGCTAAAGTCTTCGATGGCGATCGGCTAGTTAGTTCTCGCAACGAAGACCTGCGCGTGCGCTACGACTTAATCCGTCAGGAGGGACAGTGGCGGATTATGGATTGGCAAGTGATGAAGTAGGGAATTGGGAATTGGGAATTGGTGTCAAATTAAGCCTAAAACCTTTGTAGTTATCGTTTACAGCGGAGCCTCGATCCCCCTAAATCCCCCTTAAAAAGGGGGACTTTGAAAAGGCTCCTGTAGCCCCTTTTTTCCAGGGATCGAAACTTAACTAAAAGCGAGATTTTTCAAAGGTTTTAGCCTCAAGCGGACACAAATTAGTAAATAGGTAAAGATAAAGAACATAGGATATTTTAGGGGCGGCTTTAGCGAAGAATATCTGATACAAGCTAGAAGATGAATGCAAAACTCGCCCTCCCCATCGAATGTGTATTTGTAACTACTTACTTGATTTATATAGCAATCCTAAATCATTATCACGTGCGGCGAACATAAATGTGATTTCCCCAAAATCCATCTGTAGGGACACGGCAATGCCGTGTCCCTACAGACAATCATTTAGGATTGCTATAGTTGATAATTGCTAATTACCAATTGGTGATAATTATTTAAATTTTTAATTCTTAAATTCGGAGTTGTGAATTGCAGATTATTGTTGAAGGCTGGCGTTTTATTTATCATTCCTACTGCATAGTAAATCAATTTCAACTGCTAGAAATGCTGGCTCGCCCGCGAGAAGAAATAGAGCTTTTCCACCGCGATATGCCCTACATAGACGCAGCTTGGGAGACGAAAATTAGTTTGTTCGATCGCCCAAATGAAACATTACTCCGCAGCATTCCCAGCCCTGGGGTAAATCAGTCGGCCGACGTGACGCTGCGAATGTACTGCCCGTGGGACTTTTCAGTATCCAGTAGCGCCCAAACTTGGGTGTTTGCAGCGACAGAATGGGGGGTGATTACCCGTAATGTATTGGATGCAATGGGGGTAAGGTCGATCGCCCAAACTCCTGTTAATTCACAAGTAAAAATTATTACACCTTCGGCGTGGTCAAAGGCCGGCTTAATTCGCAGCGGGGTTGAGGCCGATCGCATTGCTGTTGTACCTTTGGGAGTCGATCCTCAGATTTATTATCCGGCCCAGGGCGATCGGCGTCAATCGCTCAGGGACAATTTCGGCTGGTCAAACTATTTTATATTTTTAAATATCGGCGGACAAACGGATCGCAAAGGCATTCGCCCCTTATTAAAAGCCTTCGCTGCGGTGGTTGACAAATATCCCCATGCGAGATTGGTTTTAAAAGGTTCTGAACTGCTTTATCCTTCCAGAGATGAGATTGCCGAAGCCTGTCGAGTGGTACTCGACGATGCGGAAAGAGCGAGGGTTTTACCGAGGTTGATTTATACTGGGACGCAGCTATCTTTTGCTGAAATAGCTGAGTTGTACCAAGCTGCGGATGTTTATGTTTCTCCCTATTTGGCGGAAGGTTTTAATCTGCCGGTGTTGGAGGCTGCGGCTTGCGGTTTGCTGGTAATCTGCACGGAGGGCGGCCCTACGGATGATTTTACGCGATCGGATTTTGCGCTGCGGATAGAGAGTAAATTTACGGCTGTGGTTGTTGATGGGGAAACCTTATTTATGTTAGCTCCTGAGTGGGAACATTTGACTGATTTGATGCTGGGGGCGATCGAACAGCCTGGAATAGCTGCCAAAGCTAGGGTTGCTGGGCCTGGTTTTGTGGCTGAACATTTTTCTTGGCGCTGTGGAGTCGATCGATTGTTTGAGGTTATTGGAGGGGATAAACAGGGTGAGGATCAATCTATTTTTGAGCCAATAATTTTATAGTTTGGCAGTTTCAATCCCTAGAAGGGAGTGGAGTTTATTGCGGCCTTCTACCTCCCCGCCTATATGCCTGTATACCTCATCCTGGTTTCAATCCCTAGAAGGGAGTGGAGTTTATTGCGGCAGCTCGATTGGGAGTATATTAGGAATTGCTTTGGCCCCGTTTCAATCCCTAGAAGGGAGTGGAGTTTATTGCGGCATTCGTCTAGCATCTTCACTGCTGTCGGTGTCAGACCGGTTTCAATCCCTAGAAGGGAGTGGAGTTTATTGCGGCAGAATACGGCTGCAGCTTGGCCCCTTCCTTTTTATTGGGTTTCAATCCCTAGAAGGGAGTGGAGTTTATTGCGGCAATCGCTTGCAATATCTCATTGCATGATTAATTGCAAGCCGTTTCAATCCCTAGAAGGGAGTGGAGTTTATTGCGGCTTTTGGGCGGCAGGTAGTTTGCCCTCTGGCATTTGTACCCCGTTTCAATCCCTAGAAGGGAGTGGAGTTTATTGCGGCTTGGCAAACCGATCGCACATACATTAACCGCACTGAGGTTTCAATCCCTAGAAGGGAGTGGAGTTTATTGCGGCCCCTGTTTATGAGGTAGAAAGGGACTTAGTAGCGTTTCAATCCCTAGAAGGGAGTGGAGTTTATTGCGGCTCATTGATATCTTGGGTGTCTCCTGGCGTTGAAGTTTCTGGTTTCAATCCCTAGAAGGGAGTGGAGTTTATTGCGGCTTTTTTTGCGCTCCTGGGAAAGTTCCATCACTTCAGTTTCAATCCCTAGAAGGGAGTGGAGTTTATTGCGGCCTCTTTTGGTTGGCGTGATCGCTCTGGGTTTTTTGCGTTTCAATCCCTAGAAGGGAGTGGAGTTTATTGCGGCGGTTTGGTTGTGGAATTTATGGTCTCGCTTCCAGGTTTCAATCCCTAGAAGGGAGTGGAGTTTATTGCGGCGTTAAAGCTTTGTTCTCTGATATTGTCTCGTCAGAGTTTCAATCCCTAGAAGGGAGTGGAGTTTATTGCGGCGCAGTCAATCTTACTTTTCCATCACTGCCACTACCCGTTTCAATCCCTAGAAGGGAGTGGAGTTTATTGCGGCAGATATGGAATTTCCATTAATGTATCTGAATTAATGTTTCAATCCCTAGAAGGGAGTGGAGTTTATTGCGGCTGGCTCTAATATTCTAACACGGTTGTATCGCGGTCGTTTCAATCCCTAGAAGGGAGTGGAGTTTATTGCGGCAGGGTGAGGAAATAGGGGAAAAGCCTATGACTTTAGTTTCAATCCCTAGAAGGGAGTGGAGTTTATTGCGGCTCTAAAAAAAAGGCAATAATTGAAAATATGTTAGTTTCAATCCCTAGAAGGGAGTGGAGTTTATTGCGGCTAGATGCTATCAAGCTGCTAAATTCTCGAAAATTTGCTGGTTTCAATCCCTAGAAGGGAGTGGAGTTTATTGCGGCTGGTGTCGGCGTGGCAACGATTACTGTCACGTTTCAATCCCTAGAAGGGAGTGGAGTTTATTGCGGCCGAAACCCAAATACCGCCAGCAGCCGACACAGCGCGGTTTCAATCCCTAGAAGGGAGTGGAGTTTATTGCGGCGGAGACAACCGCGATCGACGTGCAGCCCTCGGAGTTTCAATCCCTAGAAGGGAGTGGAGTTTATTGCGGCTCTAGGCGTTCCCGTCAGGTTGGACTGGCGGGGCTTGCGCCGTTTCAATCCCTAGAAGGGAGTGGAGTTTATTGCGGCATTTGATAGTGCAAACGACACTGGATGCGTTTGGTTTCAATCCCTAGAAGGGAGTGGAGTTTATTGCGGCTCTTAGGGCCTCTTTTTTTAGCTGCCAATGTTCAACGTTTCAATCCCTAGAAGGGAGTGGAGTTTATTGCGGCTGAAACGGGAGCGCCTCTACCCCCAGCTCGACAAGAGGGGTTTCAATCCCTAGAAGGGAGTGGAGTTTATTGCGGCCTGAAGAAGATGATGCAGGTATACGATTGCTCTCTTGTTTCAATCCCTAGAAGGGAGTGGAGTTTATTGCGGCTCAGTTGGATCAGTTGGTGAGGGTGATTGTAGGGTTTCAATCCCTAGAAGGGAGTGGAGTTTATTGCGGCTTGCGGCCAGAACCCGCGGGAGCGATCGTCCGCTCTAGTTTCAATCCCTAGAAGGGAGTGGAGTTTATTGCGGCTTGGTATGAAACAAAAGTTTTAGCGCCCGCCGCGGAGTTTCAATCCCTAGAAGGGAGTGGAGTTTATTGCGGCTGGGTCTGCGGTAATGGTAAGGAGTAAAGAGCGGCTGTGTTTCAATCCCTAGAAGGGAGTGGAGTTTATTGCGGCCTTACAGAATTGCTCGCAGCGCCGCTAGCCCTGCCAGGTGGTTTCAATCCCTAGAAGGGAGTGGAGTTTATTGCGGCGGTACGCGAACTTGCCCAATCTGAAATTTAATTTTGTTTCAATCCCTAGAAGGGAGTGGAGTTTATTGCGGCGCTTTCCCTGTAACCACAGAAGAGCAATTATTAAGCAAAGAGTTTCAATCCCTAGAAGGGAGTGGAGTTTATTGCGGCAGTTCAAAAAACAGGTGAGGTAAATCAGTCATAAACGTTTCAATCCCTAGAAGGGAGTGGAGTTTATTGCGGCCTTCCTCTAGTTTTGAGATTTCCTGCTTTAGGAGGATTAGTTTCAATCCCTAGAAGGGAGTGGAGTTTATTGCGGCATAATCTATGGGAATCTCTTCCTATTACTTTCGAGGTTTCAATCCCTAGAAGGGAGTGGAGTTTATTGCGGCTTTGAGCTTGTTTGAAACGATGTTGAGAGCCTGGAACGTAGTTTCAATCCCTAGAAGGGAGTGGAGTTTATTGCGGCAATCTACCTTCTATTTAGCAATATCACTAATATGTTTCAATCCCTAGAAGGGAGTGGAGTTTATTGCGGCAAAATTTAGAATCTATCTCTGACCCAGAATTAAGTTTCAATCCCTAGAAGGGAGTGGAGTTTATTGCGGCTCTCAGGACTTACTCACAATGGCTAATGAACTATTGTTTCAATCCCTAGAAGGGAGTGGAGTTTATTGCGGCTAGGAAAACACATGAAAGCGATTTCTGTCAATACGTTTCAATCCCTAGAAGGGAGTGGAGTTTATTGCGGCCAAGAAAGCACTCTCCAGATTATGTAAGATTGGATTTTCCAGTTTCAATCCCTAGAAGGGAGTGGAGTTTATTGCGGCCCGAAGTTAACCTAGGAAAACTAATCAATTTGTTGTTTCAATCCCTAGAAGGGAGTGGAGTTTATTGCGGCCAAGATGAAAGAAGTAGATACTTTTATCCACTGCGTTTCAATCCCTAGAAGGGAGTGGAGTTTATTGCGGCGTTTTGAGAAGATGAAAGCTCTTAAATTTGTTCAAAAAGTTTCAATCCCTAGAAGGGAGTGGAGTTTATTGCGGCGCAGAAAATACTATTAGTGGTAAGAAGTACATTGGTAGGTTTCAATCCCTAGAAGGGAGTGGAGTTTATTGCGGCTCACGATTGGGTAAAAGTTGAACGTCTGATTTTTCTCGTTTCAATCCCTAGAAGGGAGTGGAGTTTATTGCGGCTAGTTTTTTGATTAAATGTCCGATAACAACCTTACTGGTTTCAATCCCTAGAAGGGAGTGGAGTTTATTGCGGCCAGAGCTTCCGCATCGTCGCGAACGTGTAAGTATCGGTTTCAATCCCTAGAAGGGAGTGGAGTTTATTGCGGCTGGTGGAACTGAGGTGGAATTCGTGACGATCGACGAAGTTTCAATCCCTAGAAGGGAGTGGAGTTTATTGCGGCTTGATACGTGTTTTCCAACCAAATCAGCACTAAACCCAAGTTTCAATCCCTAGAAGGGAGTGGAGTTTATTGCGGCCCAAGTGCCGACTGTTTCTCCCACTCCGATCGCCGGGTTTCAATCCCTAGAAGGGAGTGGAGTTTATTGCGGCTCTTTGTCTATTGATAAGGTGGCGTGAGGACACTCTAGTTTCAATCCCTAGAAGGGAGTGGAGTTTATTGCGGCTATGGTTGCCGGCAACCATACCTCAGTGGCCTGGCGGTTTCAATCCCTAGAAGGGAGTGGAGTTTATTGCGGCTCATTTTCATTCCTGCTGATATCGAATATTTATTATCTATTCCCGTTTCAATCCCTAGAAGGGAGTGGAGTTTATTGCGGCTCGCTGATTCTGCTTGCCCTTCGTTTACGATTACGGGTTTCAATCCCTAGAAGGGAGTGGAGTTTATTGCGGCCCCTAAGATTCCAATCAACATCTTAGTAATTTTCCAAGCCAAGTTTCAATCCCTAGAAGGGAGTGGAGTTTATTGCGGCTAAAGGATTTTCTCAGGTTGCTGTTGTTAGAGCATAGTTAAGTTTCAATCCCTAGAAGGGAGTGGAGTTTATTGCGGCTTCAGGGTATTCCCTGACAGTAAGTGTCCGGTCGCGGAGTTTCAATCCCTAGAAGGGAGTGGAGTTTATTGCGGCTTTTTGAGTAATTACAGATGGATTGAGCTGCCCTTTAAGTTTCAATCCCTAGAAGGGAGTGGAGTTTATTGCGGCTAGGCAAAAAAGATACTCAAATCTTTTCCTATACAGCGTTTCAATCCCTAGAAGGGAGTGGAGTTTATTGCGGCGCAATCGCCCAAAACTCTTCTGGCTTCTGAGAGTGCTGTTTCAATCCCTAGAAGGGAGTGGAGTTTATTGCGGCCCTAGCATTGTGTCTAGTGGTTGTCTAGTATTGTTTCAATCCCTAGAAGGGAGTGGAGTTTATTGCGGCCGCCGGTGTGTGAAACCATTGCTCTATTTGGTTTTCAAGGTTCAGTTTCGCCAACCTCATCCCAAAATACCATTTCAGTCCCCGTTCTGTCAATACCATAGCTCGCACTTTAACCTAAAATCCTTATGTAGCAACAGTCCTAGCGATTTCGCCAACCTCATTTTCGGAGAGGGAGCATCAAACCCTTACTCTATATAGATTATAGCCTAAAAATTTGACCCCCCAAATTTTACACCTACAGGTTGGCGAATTTTTACGCAAAGAAAATAGTTCGATCGATCGGAACTACCCCACCAATGCGCTCAATTTTACCCTGACAGCAAGCGCACAACGGAAAAAATAGGATACTGTCCTCTGGAGGCTTGATGAATTTAGCCAAGCGCGATCGCAACTTAGCATACTGCGTTTCGCTCAAATCCGCACACTCAAACACACTGTACTGCATCCACTGCCCGTAGGATTTGAGAATTTTGTGAACTTTAGTCCGCCGCTTGTCTTCCGGGATATCGTAAGAAATCAGAATGTGCATGATTATTTCAAAACCAAAGGTGGATATTGGTCGATTTGGCCCATCAGATATTTCGCCAACAGTCGCGCTTGAATCTCAAAAGCTTCGCGATAAGTACACTTGCGCCCCACAACAGGATGCTTGAACTCGGACTGTTTTTTCTTTTCGTACAGCTTCAGAAATTCCTTGCGCCCACTTTCTGAGAGTCGCACCACATTGCTCAGAGGTTCTACAGTAAAATCATTGGGAGTCAATATCCGATTGTTGATAGCATTTAAAATCACGCTATCGACAACTAAAGCCCGAAATTCCTCCATCAAATCAAAAGCCAGTCCGACGCGCCCGTAGCGCTGAACGTGGAGATATCCCAAATAAGGATCGAAACCAACAATATTGATGGCACTTTGCACATCGCGACGCAAAAGAGTGTAACCGAAATTCATCAAAGAATTAACTGAATCGATCGCCGGCCTGTGTCGGGGTTTAAAAACAAATCCCTCAGCGCGAATTAGTTGATTGAAAACTCCAAAATAAGCCGCACTTCCCGCACCTTCCAGCCCGCGCAGAGAATTTATATTATCAACTTTGTTCAGCTTGTTGATAACATTCTGAATTACAGTCATGGCTGGTTGCAAATTTAGTTCCGAATAATGACCTTGAGTTTTGTACAAACTGTAGCGGTAATTTTTCAATTTACCTCGAATAAATCCGCGAACAGCGTGAATAGCTTGAGGAGTTTCTCCAGCAGCCTTCCATTGAGCATCGCGGACGAAAATATTTTTGGTTAATTCCGGTTCTAGCGTGCCGAGATATTCGCCTATCTCCGAGATAAAAGTCAGGGAAATTTTGTGCTTGAGAAGTTCTGCAATCGCCGCTGGGGAAACAGTCGCCCGTCCCAAAATGACAATTGCTTCTAAATGAATTAAAGGCACTTCCTGCAAAGTTTTATTATTACATTTGATGACAATGCGTTCGTCAACCTTGCCGATAAAAGCGTCGTCTTGATTGATGTAAAGTGTTCCCATTTTTGAGTCCTCAAGTGATATATTAGTTGTCTTTTGATTTGTTAGCCAGTCCCCCAGGGGATGCTTGGCTAGTCGGCAAGTCCGCCAGGGGTTTCATATCGTTTCCGTTTGGATTGGAATGATTTAACCGCAGAGTACACAGAGTACACAGAGGGAGAGAATATATATCTGAGTCATTCCGATGCTACCGGATTTGATATCAACCCCAGTTTCATAGATCGAGTCGGTTCTAACACTCGCCAACAATTGACATAAACCCGCCCTTCCCTACCATAAACACCCGATTAAAATCGAGCCAAGTTTTCAGTTAAAACCAACTGAAACTTATAAATTTAGCTGGCTTCTTGATAGCGCAGGATTTTGTCAGTCACCTGCGGTAAACATTGAGGGTACAAACTGCATCCCTGACAGCGTTTACTGTAATTTGCAGGCGGCATTTTTCCAGTTTCCAACAAAATTTGAATGGCCGAAATAGTCACCACAGCTTCCTGTCTCAAATCCTCGGAAATCTCGACTTTTTGCCGCTGGTGCGACTGCGCGTAATAGACGTATCCGGTTTGAATTGTTTTCCCCGTCATCTCTTCCAAACACAAAGCTTGCGCGCACACTTGCAACTCGTCGTTATCCCATTCCCCCTTCTTACCGCGCTTGTATTCAACCGGATAAATCTCGCCATTCTCCGATTCAATCAAATCCGACTTACCAATCAGCCTGTAGCGTTCCGATTTCAGCCAAATCGCCCGAATTTGCCAAGTTTCATCGCGATTAAGTTCTCCCATAGTGTGAACGCGCTCGTGCAAACTTGTCCCTTCTATGGTATACTGATTATCCGCAAATTCCCCCGCGCAAAGCATCCGCCAGCAGCGGTGGGCGCAGTAGGAGTATTGGTTCAAAGATGCGATCGAAATGTAATCATCAGTGTGGTTCATAATCCTAAAACCTTTGTATTTTTCGTTAATAGCCAAGTCTCGATCCCCCTCGCATCCCCTTAATAAGAAGAGTAGGGGCTGACTTTGAACCCTTTAAATTCTCCCACTTTATGAAAGAACTTGGACACTCTTGTCCCCCCCTTGTTAAGGGGGGCTAGGGGGGATCGAAGGCCTAATGTTCAAACTGTAACCCCCTACTAAACAAGCCATTAAGTTGACAGTAATGCTTCACTCCTCTATCCTCTCAATCTTGAGAATTTTTAACAAAAATCCGGCGCGTCATTCCCATGCCCATCGGTGTTTTTCTCCCCAACCCGCAGTACAAAGCAAAATCAGCCAAAGCATTAATTTGTTTAATAGCCAACGGCTCCACATCTCCCAAGATTCGATAAGTAACTTCCCCAACAACTCCGATAAAATTGCTGTGATAATTACTCGTAACTTCTGTTTTGATATTGACAAAACTCGGAAAAAGTGCATCCAGCGACAGCGGAGAAATCTCAATACCGCTGTACTTGTTCCAGCGAGTGAGAAGCCTGTTAAAAACGCATTCTCTCGTGGGCAAAACTGAATCAAATTTCCCTTGACGAAAAGATGTTGGAGTAGCGAGGCTAAAGGCGATCGCTCGATTAGTGTCAGAAGCGCGATCGTACAATTGAGAGTAATCGCAAGCATTAGCCCAAGGCATATCTACTTGTGGCGTTCCCAAAATCTTAGTAATTAACAAATCAGTAGGGCCCAGATGCCACGGTTTCGAGGGATTAAGATTCAGCCAAAGCTGAGTTAATTTCCCAAATAGAGAGTCATCGAGAAGAGTAATTCGCCACCAACAAAGGGTATGTTCGGGAATGGGTTGTGAGTGCTCCCATTGCAAAAAATGGTGTTTTTTGAAAGGGCATTTTTTAGTTTGTAAAGGGCTGAGGGTGAAAGCTTTATCTGCTGCAGCTTCGTGCAGGTAGTTGCCGAGTTCTTTGTCAACGGAGCTCACAAGGGTGAGAAAGAGGGCGTGCAGGTGTCTTCCCGTTAGGTATCCAGGGGATACTGGGGAGAGGGGGAGGAGGTTGAGGATGAGGCTGTGCGGCATAGTTTGTTAGCTCATTTGTTGGTATGGAAAAAAGAAAATTCACAGGATTTGTGCAAGGCCAAAGAAACCGGGTTTTTTACCTAATCTGCAGGTAATACCAATTTCATAAAATTATGCTACCAAGAAAGTTTTACTCCCCCCCTTAATAAGGGGGGGTTGGGGGGGGGTAGATATGTAGCGCTATTTTATGAATTTGGTATAACAACGAAGGATTTTCGTAAAAACCCGGTTTCTGCCCCCGTGCGTAAGTCCTAACTCAGTAAGTTTATAGTGAAAGTTTTATTCCTCACTACAAACCTTTTTGAAATTTAATTAGCCCGAAAGCGATATTCCATACAAGCTGGAATTCTGAGGTTTTCAAACTGGTAATGTTCGCCGCGAATTTTGATATTTTGAATCAAACTTACTGGCGGCATATTCACCACGTCGTAGCTGAGGACTTGATGGGAAAACATCACATCTAAGGGATTGAGCAAATAAGGGAAAATAAAATCGCCATTTTTGCGATTATCGCCATTGCCCATTTCTTCAGTCGTTAACTCAGCTTTGCTCATCCACTTTCCCAGACGAATCCATTTCGCCAGTTTCAGAGACTTTTCTGAGATTATGAAAAACTCAAATTTGCTTTCCGGTGCAATTTCTTTAGTTCTGCCAAAACTGGGGATATTTTTCTGGGTTTTCTCCATCTCAACGTGATAGTTGTTGTTGGCGTATTTCCAAGTATTGAGGGTGGAGGAGTGAGAAATAGAACGCGCCGGAGTAACATAAATCCCCTGTTGGTTGAGCGCCGTTAAATGCTGCTCGTATTTAGGAACTTGTTCGGGACAAAAATAGCGATAGGAATCTTCTTCAGCCACGGTGGTAGAATAGATGGCGCTATCCACCAAACCGAGGGCGTAACAAAGCGCGTAATTGTGAATTACCGGCTCTGTTTCGTAAAGTCTCCCTATCTCGCGAGTTGCAAAATAAAGGCTATCGTGCAACTCGATTTGACAGCGATATATAATAGCCATTGTTTTTATTCCGCTGCTGCTATAGATCCTGCCTTACCCTTGATATGCTTCTTCGCGTAAGCTTTAGCTTCATCATCAGCTTTTTTCAACATCTTTTTGAGTTCATCTTCATGGCCAATAATAGCTTTAACTTCTGTAATTAATGGCGTAAACTTATCCCCAATAAAGTCTTGATGCACGATAAATTCCTCAGACATTAATGTTTCGATAGCAGCGCTAGCAGCGGCAATTACATCATCTTCATTGAGAGGGTTGTTGGAATTAAGTTTATCTTCAACCTGCAATTTGTCGTAAATTGCTTGCGTCCAGCGGAGGTTACTGGTAATTTCGCCGTCGGCAAATACAACACCAATTAACTGATTTCTGACTCTACCTGTGCGGGTGGTTTGAGCGCCATAGTGCCTTGTTCTGAGAATGTTGTTAAAAACATACAAAAAACTAGCTTCTGTAGGGTCTTTTAGGGTGACAATGCTAGGAAAGAAAATCTGCGGTTTGATGTGGTCTTGCTGATTGATGCGACTGGTTACTTCTCCGACTTTTGAACCAGATTCACCTTTGGATGCCATTGTGCCATTCTCAAAGGGAGCGTTGAGGGTAAAAGTCTCGTGAGATTCGTCAAAAGCTGTAATTGAAAATGCTGTGTCAACTACGACTTTTGATTTCTCTGAACCAGAGTCACCGATCGCAAATCCGTAGATAATGCAATCAGGGTTATTCATGGCAAACTTGACATTATATTCGCAATCTTCAGCGGTCATCAAACCGTAGTTACGCAGCAACTCGCGACCGACTAAACGTTCTGGTGTAGATTGCTTGCGCTTAAACATGGTCAGGCGGCTGATTGGTTTTTGGTCTTGAATTCCTGACCTCACCCGCGCTTTATTCAGTTCTCCATCTGTTTGAAATAGGGGATAAGATTCTGTGACTCGCACAGTCAGAAAATGTACATATTTTCCCATTGGTTTGTAAGGGATGTTAGCGTGGAAAAATTTAGAGTCAACTGTTTTCAAGAAAATCATGATTTGTGTCCTATGTAAAAATGTTAGTTTTGTTGTTTGCGTGTAGCGGATCGAACAATAACTTCAGCTTTAATCCTCACCTTCTTCCTGAGATACGTCAGGAGATTTGTCATCTCGCGCGCGATTTTCCTTATCATTCTCTAAACGGTAAAGAAATTCGCAGGTATCTCGGATTAGGTTGATTTGGCGACCAGCTAAACGGGCCCGATCGCCTGCAAACGATTTCTCAAATACCTCCTCAACAAAGTAGCGAGCAAACTCTAAAATTGCCTCTCGTTCTTCCTCCCGCTTGCTGAAAATCCAGCGTCCTTCAGCAGTAGAAGAGTGAACGCGATCCATGAGTTTTGAAACTTCCGCAGCAACAGCCAACACTAAAGATTCATTTTGAAAACTGCGATCGGCTTCCAGGATAGTTTTAGAGGTAATATCAATCGGTTTCAGTACAGCATTTGCCTTGGGATTGTATCGCTTATTTGCACGGTAGAATCTGCGATACAAATCCGTGAGTTTTTGGGGGTGGTTTAAGCTTGATGCGGTTGTCACAGTCAATCTATCCTCTTCATGATTATAGTTGGCATAGGAGTCAAAACAAGGGTAAAAATGATAAGCATAAAGCTTAATCTTTTGAATTGATGCCGTTTCATTTTTCTGTTTCCGAACCCACTTATTTAGGTAGCTAAACACATAAAGCGGGCTGGTTTCAAAATCAGTGGCAAGTTCAGTTAATTTTCCCCAGTTGGAGTCATAACCGGACTTCCCTTGTTTTGCATTAACATCAAGATGAATGGCATAAGCAGCAGTTAAAACATTCAAAGGTGCAGGATAAGATTTGCCGTTTTCTTCCCAACCTTCTAGGATATAGTCGAGGCGAAAGCGATCTCGCTTCGTCAAAACCCGAAAAGCTTGGGGTACACTGTCAAGAAATACGCTCTCTTCAAATTCCGCACCGTCATTAAATGGCGGAATAGGCGACTCTGAAACCACAGTTTTGACATCTAGAATCATCGGGAAGGCAAAAGCTAACCAAGTTGGCATTACCCAAGATTCGGTATCAGTTGCATCTCGACCGGGCGGAAGCGCCATGAAGTAAAATGTTAGGGGTTGGTCTTCGGGATAGGAAAGTTTGAAGGTGCGGTCTTTTCCTGGTTCGATGTTTTCATCTATTAGGAAAGCATCGATGCTTTGGTAGCGATCGCGCCCAAAATCTGCTTGCAAATCCTTACTGATAAAATGATTGCGGATGCTGGTATCAAAGCGGGTTTGAAAAATGCTAGTGTAGGCTTTTTGCAGGAACTTATTTGTTTCTGGGGTAAAGTAATATGTGGGATAAAAATAGAGATAGCGATATTTGCCATCTTCAAATTTTTTGCCCACAGCTTGAGTTTGATTCATTAAAATTTGTCTCAGCATCATTTCCAAACCTGCAATACTGGAAATATTGCGTTTGGCGTTAGAACCTCCCAACATTTGTTTGTTAGTGTAAACTTGAGGCGTGAACAAAACGGCTGATTCCATTTGTTCTGTCACCGTGTAAGCTGAATGGGAAATCGAACAGATTAACTGTCTTCCTCTACCCTGTTTCTTAGCGAGTTGGTAGCGTTCCAACTCATCTAAAAATACGTCACTGGATGCTGTGTCCAATGGTGTATTTCCGGGTAACATGACAACCCGCGTTACCCACAGCCGCAAATCGTCCCAACCGTCGGGCAATTTGTAATGTGAAAGAAGGGGTTTAATCATTTGGGAAATGTGGGCGATCGCCTGTTCGCAAACTTGCCGCACATCCTCAATTCCTGGGTAATGTTCTAGGTACTTTGCTGCTAAATAGTACCATTCGTAAGGAACGCCTCCTGTATTGCCTTTTAGCTTAAGTTCTTTCAGGCGTTCATTAATTCGTTGAATTTCTCTCAGGGCTGGCAGATAGTCGGACAGGTTCCAAAACTTAGCAATTTCATCGACAATATCTAGATGAGGTAATGCGGGTAGTTTTTTGTCTTTCTTGCGTGCAGCTTCGATAGTATTAACCTGTTCTCCCCAAATCTTACGGCTCACTAAGTCGCCAAGTTCAGCAATTTGGTCAATCCTCAGATCGTCGTCAAAATTGAAGTTGTAATCGGCCGACAAAACATCCTGCTTTTGAAATTTTATCAGATTATCGCTGCGACTTTTGGCAACAGAGTTTTTTCCGATTTTAAGAATGCGTAAAGTAGCCTTAATTGCAACTAACATCAACTCGGATGTATCAAAAAACAGGTTATAATACTCCGCATATTTCATGCCTTTACCATCTCTGCCAAAGCCAGTTTGTCGCCGTTGCAGTTGTCCGGCGCAGAGTTTTTTAATCTTGCTAACTACTCGTTCTGGCAAGTCTGCAATTGAAATAGCCGGAGCATCCCGCCGTGCTAAATAAATTACACCTGTTGGTAGGTAAAGCAATGGTTCATAGTAGGTGCAAGCGTCGGTATTCAGCGCCGTATGCACTTCCATTAAAGCGTTATTGACGACGTTAGTAAGTACGCCTCTGTTTTCAGCGATGCTGTGATAAGTAAATTTTAATTGCCCGCCGCTGAGGCTATGGATTAACTCGTTTAGTCTGGTATTTTCTGCATCTTGGGGATGTTTGATAATAGATGCTAGGGAATCTGCTAAACAGGTTAAGTCTGAGAGGCTGCGGAGTGTACGATCGCGCAAAACTGGATTTAACCCAAATTCGGAAAAATTCCAGTTAGTATCCCAACGCCGCTGAGCGTTGTAAGCAAGGCAGAGCAAATCGTCAATGTATTCTCGATAAGTATCTGGATTGTTGGGATTGATGAAGCTATCTAGTCCTAACTGTCGCACTTTTTCATCAATAATTTGACGGTGCTGTTCTAGTGGTAACTTGCGACAATCGTTGGGGACATCGGGGAATTTTTCAAAGTCGTGGAGAATAAAGCCAGCAATTACTAGCCGCCGTTCTTGTTCTCCCACGCATCGCCGCACGGTGGTATCGAATTTTTCTAACCGCTGTTCAATTAAATTAGCGGGAAATAATCCATTTAGCAGGTGAGTATTTAGGGACTGATCGCCTGCATTGTCCCGCCTAACATTCTCTTTTCCTTTTTGCCGATCGAGTTCGTCAAAAAATTTGCCGCCTTTGGCTGTGACGCCAATGGCAACTCGCAGCAGATTTGGCAAGACATATTCTGCGAAGTCTCCCATGACGCGATCGCCTGGATTTTGACTCTGAATGGCTTCTCGCAAGAGTTTGAGGGTTAGTAAGTCGCGAGTTTGAGGTTGGATTGTGCGATCGGATCTTTGAAAGTTTGACCCTAATTCTTCATCTTGCAACCAGTCATCATCTGGATCATCCGATTGTTCTGAGATCAAATTAACTGGAATATCAAATAATGAGAGTTGTTGATACTCTTCATCGGGTTTTTGACGTTTTTTAGCCATTTTATGCCTCTAGGGAGTCTATGAAAGAGCTCACTTATCTTTGATAGAGATTTTGGACAAAAAAGCTCTACAGGCTCTGATGTAGTTACACTAATCCTGTAGAGCCTAACTATTGAAAATTCGTAAAGTGCTACTATCTAGCGACTTTGAGATACCTTTTTAGATCCTCGGAGGATTACTAAAAATTGAGAGACTGCTGCTTTGACCTCTTCTGACTCAAACTCATTTCTGTCGAGTCCAATCTCCAATAGGCTCAGAGCTTTTTCCAGTAACTCAAAGGGTTGGCGATTTTTCCCCCGAACTTTCTTTTTGTTTTCCAAAAAAGGTTTCTGGCAATAGGGAATAAATAGCAAAGGCTCTCCCTCACCAGAGCGTTTTGGCTTTGGCATTGTTCATGTCTCCTGTTTAGTTTTTACAGAGTGGAAAGACTCACGGCTGCTGACTGCTGACAGGAGCAGAGATGGGGAGTTATATCCCCACTCAAATAAAGTAACGCTAAAAACCGTTCTGTCTAAAGAACAAGAAGGGCTGCGATTATGTATCTGTGTTCCTACTCGCGATCGTTGCTCACAGAGCCGCGAAGCTTTCCATTGTCTAAGTGTAAGCGATCTAAACATAGTTGTCATCGTTGCTATACTTGTGTACTATGGTGTGGACAGGTAGAAAAAGCTTATTAATTTTTATTGATAGCTTAACCCCCTATTAGGGATTGAAAACATTAGCTGCGCTCCTAATGGCGTTCGTTCTTCTACCTTCCTACCTGACTTAACCCAAACCCCTATCAGGGCTTGACCTTCTACGCAATCCATATTTCATCCCCCTTGCTTTTGAGCCAGTGGGCCAGCGTGTCCACAAGCAAGGCCGACTGCCCAAAGGCGATCGAATAAGGTGCAGTCGCATCGTGGAAACTGTACCGATCGCAAATCGGATAAATCTGAAAGTGCACCGGCAGTCGCAGGCGCGATCGCACTTCAGCCACCGGATAGCGCAGCACATAACAAACCAATGCTTGCTTCTTCAAACGCTTGTTGATTTCCCCGATCCAATAATTCTCAGGTTGCACAACCTCAATCCCCGTCAAAACCTGAACTTTCCAAGCAGCAGCATTTTCCTCTAATTTTCCCGAATAAGTAAATTTCCAATTCAGTCTTTCCTCCCGATAACTACGCAACTTCAAAAAAGCAAGACAATGTTTAAATCGACCTTTGGCAATTGGTTGCCCAAGGCGTTCCGATGTCTCGTTCAACATTCGCATAAATGCAGATTCCGTCATCGGTTCGATTTCCAAGTTGCTCAAAATTCCTGGTAAATCGTAAGTTTTAAATTTGTCTGCCTCATGGGAATCGGTTAAATCGCAAATCCCGCATTGCAGGGGACTAGAACCTCGAAAACTGCTAGCATCTTCAACTATTGGATTTCCTGTCTTATTACCCGATCGCTCTTGCCACTCTTTGCCCCACTGTTTAATATTACCTGCCACTTTCCCCAAGCTAGTTTTAAATACTTTTTGAGCAGCTTCCTGAAAAGCTTTCTGACTTGATGCGTACTGCTGTTTAATTGTCCTGTGCCCTAATTGCCAACAAATTTGAACTGACTGCACCGCACCCCACCGCGAATAATATCCCTCAAAATTGTTGATTTGGCGGTAGTTTTCGCGAATTTGTTGATAGAAAAAAGGACGATCGTAAATTCCGTTAGAGTCTAAAGTGGCAGTATCCCCTGCAAACAAGCGTTCGACTAAGAAATTAGGGGTGAGTGCGATGGCTGTGAAATTTTTAAACTGAATAAACTCTCCATTGCGCTCGCAGCCATCGTGTCGCCCCAACCTTCCCAATCTTTGGATGAAGTTGCCCGCATCGGCGGATTCAAAAATTAGCAAATTGATTTTGAAGTCTACCCCGACATCAATGGTGCTAGTACCGAGAACTAAGTCTGAGGAGAGCGATCGCTCTTTTTCCGTTTTTCCCGATAACCCGGTATTTTCGCCCACAACTAAACCGTGAGGCGCGAACAATTCCCGAAAAAATGGTGTCAGCCGCTTGACGGCAGCAATTGAATTCAGGATAATAGCTCCTTTACTTCCCGGATTGTGTTTAAAGTGAGTCAGGATGAGATTTGCGCTGTCCTTCAGCCAAGTTTCAGAAGCTTTTGAAGTTGGTTCTAAGGAAATAAAAGTCAGCGTACTTTCCCTCAATATCTCCCGCCAGGAGTCTGCTTTCAACTGTTCGATTTCTGCAGGGCGATCGGGAAACTGATATTTGCCTGCTTTTAAAGGGTCGATAGTTTGACAGCGAAAACCTGCTATTTCTAGTCTGCTAATTAATTGGTCGTCAGGAGTTGCTGACAGGAATACAAACTTTTTTCGGCGGTTTGTATTGCGAATTAACAACATAGTATTGATGACGCTGGCAATCTGGGGAGATGCTAAAACATGAAATTCATCAAAAATGGATAGGTCAAAATCTTTGTCGATGCGACCCCACAGTTTATCGGGGCTATCTTCAGAGCTTAAATACGCTCCTCGGTGGAGATAGTGCAAGATATCAGGGTTAGTTAATAAAATCTCTGATTGACCTGTGCGAGATGCGATCGCGGCTGCTTTTCTCAGTTTTTCATTTTCTGCATAGATTTCTAATTCCGAGCCGCTAAGTCGGACAACGCGGGGTTGATGATCGGGTTGGAATTGTTCGATATAGCGCTGAATTTGAGTCTCCTGATCTCGCGCCAGTTCATTCGTCGGATATAGCGCCACTACACAACAATCTGTCTGCAATGTTTCTAAAAAAGCAGCTAAACTTTTGCCATCGCTAGTGATAGCTGAGTTGAAAATGACATCAATATTGGGATTGCGAATTGCCTTTAAAGTTTCGGCTTGATGCCAAGAAAGTTTCCAACCTTCGGGTAATTTAACTCCCTTGGGAATTTCCGCAGCGGGACAGGAGTAAACGGATTTGAGAGTAATCTGGTAATCGGACATATGCTGAATCTGTGTCCGTAGAAAGTAGATATCCCCCATATTGACACCGACAATAGAGATAATCAAGCCTGTACAATGAGAAAGTGTCCGTATATTTATGAGTCGCAAAGGTCAATCGATCACCCTATCGGTTTCTGAACGAGATAAAACTGAGTTGGAAGCCTTGGCCCAAGAATTCGGGAAGACGTGGGGCGATCGCCCGAACATATCCAAACTGATAGAAGCGATCGCCCGCCGCCAACTGACGATCGCCCCCAACCACGACTGGCCCCAAACCCGCATCCAAGCCCTAGACCTCGCCCGACAGCAATTGCTTGACTTGGGTAAAATTGATGAAGCGCTGGCAATTGCCCAATTGTTGAGCGATCGCAGCGAACTAACTCTCCCCTTCCGGGCTGAAATCGATCGGTTTTTGAGCAACCCATTACCTGCTTGGCGGCAAAAAATCGATAATTTTATCCACAGACACCAACCATTTCGCCTTTCCTATCGAGATGCAGCCGATCGCCTTTGGAGTTACACAGTTTTACACGCGAAAATGATTCCTATTGAAAAGCGGCAATATTTAGTGTGTCGCTGTGAAGAATCGGAGGGCAACCAGGATGTATTGGGACTCGAACACAACTGGACGCTACTCCTCGATCGCATTGAAGATGCTGCGGTGATTTCGGTCGATCAACCTTGGCTGCCGGATCTAGACAGGATTTCCGTAGAATTTCACTTATTTGGCAGGCTTGCCTTTAACTACAGACGAAAGCAAGGCGATGTGGAAGTCAGCGACTTAGAAGGAGATCCGCCAATGAGACGAGTTACCCGTCAGATTTTCAATACCTTCTGGTTTTTCCGCGAACTTGCCCCCTATTGGGAAGATTGCGCGATCGCCTCTCCAGACAGCGTGCGCGATCGCTTCCAACAAAAACTGATCGCCCTCTGCCGCCAGTACGACATCAAAATCGGCGATTAGAGGACTTGGAAGTACCGAAAAACGCACAGGGACTTAAGAAACCGGGTTTTTTCCGAAAAACCCGGTTTCTGACAACCCGCCCACCAATCCAAAAAAAAGCAGCCCGTTACAGGCTGCACATCGAAAAAACCGTTGTTTTGTTAGAGGAGAAAACTTTAAATCGAATTCAAGTCGCCGTTATATCAAGTCTCAGGGACTCCGGCGGGCGATCGGCTGCCAACCAATTTCGCCATCTTTATCTACCGCTGACTCACCCTACATTGCTGCTGAAAGTTCATTCACCATTCTTACCCTGCCTCTGAGCACTGCCCGCAGCAGGCGGTTGACACAGCCTCTATCTTCGTCATTGAGGGACTCGTCCAAGGTAGCGGCCATCAAACCGTAGCGATCGGCTAAAGTCAAAACGCCCGTGTCGCTGACAGAAGCGATGATTTCAGAGATAGCGCCGGGGAGGAGTTGCAAGCAGTTCATGGCAGTGCGGTTGAATTCGATATATTAATCATGCTCTGGTTTCCTCAAAAGATCGGTGATATTAATTAGGTTCCGAAGGTGATTATTTGGGGTGTACGTAAGTGATCCGAGTTTAGTCAATGCGTGACGCGAATCACAGCGCCAAAGATGCTGCGGGCAATTCCATAGCAAGCTAACCTTTGGTAGGACGCGGGACTGATGGCGTTTCGCTAAAATGATTGAATCTGTCAATCAGTTTAATTTTTACCCCAGTACCGAAAATGCTTGATTTTCTCAATCCCATTTTGGGCCGATCGCCCGATCGCATCAAAGCCAATGTAGAAATTTACACTTGGCAAACCTGTCCCTACTGCATCCGGGCAAAAACTTTGCTGTGGTGGAAAGGCGTAAATTACACCGAATACAAAATAGACGGCGATGAAGCAGCCAGAAATGCAATGGCCCAACGCGCCAACGGAAAGCGCAGCGTGCCCCAAATCTTTGTTAACAACCAACACCTCGGCGGCTGCGATGACATTCACAAACTTGATAGAGATGGAGAATTAGATGCGCTGCTAGCTCAACCAGCAGTTTAAATAGTGTTCATAATAGGTTCGTAGTGAGAACTTTAGTCCTTAAGTGCTTAAATAAAGGACTAAAATCATCACTACTAACCTTTAGCAAATTTACCGAGATTGTCTTGCCGCCATTTAGCATCTGTACGCCTGTTTGTGAGCAATTCTAAGACCCGAATACCGTTATTTGGCAGCACCAACAATTTTTGTTTTAACTGCTCCCAGTCGTCGATTATCTCGTGTTCCACGCCGTAAGTTGCACACAACTGAGCAAAGTTAATATCCTGCGGCGTGGCAAAAAACTCTTCAAAGGGCGGGTCAAATTTGGCAACTGGCAACATTTCAAAAATTCCGCCACCGTTGTTATTAATTAAAACAATTGTCAGATGACCGACAAATTTATTTTGAATCAAAAAACCGTTTGTATCGTGCAAAAAAGCTAAATCGCCTGTTAGCAATATACTGCTTTGATTGCGGTGGGCAACTCCCAAAGCTGTTGACAGGGTGCCGTCGATGCCGTTAGCGCCGCGATTGACAAATGGTTTGATTTCTAAGTTGTTCGGCTTCCAGAAAAATTCGACATCTCGCACGGGCATACTGTTAGCAATAAATATCGGTGTTCCAAGCGGCAAAATTTGGGAAAGCAGCCAGGAAACTTTGGGTTCGATTATGTTGTTAATTTCTGATATTTTTTGGTCTATGGTTTGTCTGACTTGGATTTCGGCGTTGTGCCAAAGTTGGAGGTATTGGTTTGATGGCGAGGTTTGAACCCCCCCTAGCCCCCCCTTGGTAAGGGGGGGGACTGGAGAGTCTGGAGGGGAGTTTTTGCCTGTTCGATCCCCCCCTAACCCCCCCTTGGTAAGGGGGGGGACTGAAGTTAATTTAGTTGCGAGATTAGTTGCTAGGTTTTCTACGGAGGTTCGCAGGTGAATTGTTTTGCCGTGTAGCGGATCGAAGTTGTGGTGGCTGGGGTCGATTATGTAGCGTTTGGGTTGGGTTTTGTCTAGCCAGTTTCGCAGTTCTTTACTTGTGGGTAAGTCTCCGATTTGAATGGCGATTTCTGGTCTTAATTTTTCTGCTAGTTCGCGGTTTCGCAGGATTGTATCGTAGGTGGATATTAGATGGGGGTTGAGTTGGGCGCGGTTTCTTAAGGGCGATAATCCTTCTGCTAAAACTGGCCAGTTTAATAGTTGGGAAATTCGGGCGATCGCACTACAATACTTTTCTGCATCTTGAGGCTGGGCTACCCCTGCAATAATGATCCCTCTGCTACACTTCTGCCATTGTTCCATTGCACTTCCTACTCCCCCCCTTAGCAAGGGGGGGCTGGGGGGGGTAGAAGTTTCTGCTACAACAATCGGTTCTAATCCTGCAAAGAAATCTTCTGAATTAAATTCGGTTTCTAAAGCTTCTACAGCAATATCTGGAACGGGTACCAGCGGATCGCGCAGGGGGACGTTGAGGTGGACGGGGCCTGGTGTGGGAAAGGTCGATCGCTCGATCGCATACATTACTGTCTGTCGCAGATAGCCTAGCATCCCTAATTCTGCTGAAGGGATTGCTAATTCGGCTTGCCAGTTGGGATAATTGCCGTAGATTTTCACTTGATCTATGGCTTGTCCGGCGTGACAGTCGCGGAGTTCGGGAGGTCTGTCTGCTGTGAAAATTAGCAGCGGAATTCGACTTTCTCTTGCTTCTATTATCGCAGGAAAAAAGTTGGCGGCGGCGGTTCCAGAGGTACAAATTAGTGCGGTTGGTACACCGGATCTTTTGGCTATTCCTAATGCAAAAAAACTTGCCGATCGCTCGTCGAGTATGGGGATAGTTTCTATTTGATTATTTTGGGCGAAGGCTATTGTTAGCGGTGCCGATCGCGAACCGGGACAAATTACGGCTGTTGTTAGTTTCAGTCGCTGCAAAGTCTCGGCTATTATGGAAGCCCAGAGGGTGTTTGTGTTCCGAAAGTCAAGCATTTTGTTGTTTTGGCGATCGATGGTATTTTTATGAGATATAGCCTTTCTCAAGCGCGGTGAGGTATGCCCACGGCGGCCTATGCCCGGTTTGGCCACGGAGGCCACGGCGGCCTATGCCGGATAGTACCTCATACCAGAGCACAGAAAGGCTATATTCCTAAACTAAAGCATTTAAAAGTGCCTGCAATTTTAGCTGAATTTCTGCTAGTTCTTTTTCGGGTTCCGAACCTGCTACAATACCGGCGCCAGCATAGAGTATAGCCCGAGATCCGTCGATTAATGCCGATCGGATGCCCACGGCAAATTCGCCGTTACCGCTGCGATCGATCCAGCCCAGGGCTGCTGCATACAAAGAGCGATCGTAGCTTTCGCAAGCGCGAATTTGCTGTAGGGCAATATCCCTCGGCAGGCCTGCCACCGCTGGTGTTGGATGCAGTTGTGCTAAAATTTTTAACAAGTGAATATCTACGGGAATTCCAGCAGTGATTGGTGTCCACAAATGCTGAATATTTGACAGTTTCAGCAGTTTCGGCAGCGGGGAAAAGTCGGGATTTATACCGAGAGTCAAAAAGCGATCGACTATAAAATCAATCACAACTTGATGTTCTCTAATATCCTTTTCGCTGTTCAGTAAACCTTTGCCTAAATCCGCATCTTCCGCCTCTGTTTTTCCCCTGGGCGCAGAACCGGCTAAGGCATATGTTACTAACTGATTGTTGTAAATGCTGATTAACCGTTCGGGACTGGCACCGATAAATTGCTGACCTTTGCCGTTACTGGTGGAAAATACGTAGCAACCTGGATAGGAAAGGCGCAAGTTGTTTAAGGAATCTATTAAATTAAAAGGTGTTGGAGAAATGACATTTATGGCTTGAGACAACACAAGTTTACTGAAATATTTAGAATCGATCGATTCTAAGGCAGATTTTACAGATGTTTTGAATTGAGCCGCATCATTTACAGGGATTTGTTTTAAAGATATTGGAATGTTGCTATTGCTAGGTTTTTTAATAAATTTTAGAGAGGCAATTTTGTCAATTTCTAACCAAATATTTTTGGCAATATCTTTAATATTTATATCTCGGCTGATGATGGTATTTGCGACCAGCGTACAGCTATCTTTTAGGCTAGTAATTTGCCATTTGGGTAAAAATATGGTGGCCGGTGGAAAGTAAGAATTGGTGGCGAAATTTTCATCGAAAAAAGCAAAGCTACAAAAAAAGTGAGGCCCGCTGAAGGGCAAGCGTTCTGTACCGATGGTAATTGTTCGAGCAAGACAAGATTGAATAAAATTTTGAGTGAGGGCAAATCGATCGCTTCCCGCTGCTGTGAAATGGATGGTGGAATCTAGGGCGGCGATGGCAAAACTATTATCTCCAAGAGGGTCTCTTTTTTCAAAATAAAAATGTCTGCCGTCGGGTGCGGCAATTTCTTGCAGTACCGCTAGCGGATCGACGGGGGAAATCTCCTGAGAAATACTAACTATTTTTGTTCGATCTTTTTCTGTTAAAGACTGCTGACAATCTAACAGAAACTTATGCAGTTGATTGCGGTCTTGCAAAATATTAGGGCGGTGCGGTATTACTGTCATGAAATCGAGAATAGCAGATTTGTCAGAAAGAGTGCGGTTTTGTCCCGCTAGAACCCAATGCGCGATTGATAAGTCGGCGGTTGAAACCGCTTCTTGTCAAATCAAATTTTCGTCCGCTTCCGCGAACTGAAGAAGATAGCGTAATTTTAACCGCCCACTCTTCAACCCCTCTGAGCTCGGGTTTTGTTTGTATAGATGCGGTTTTAAGCGCCCGGTCTTCTGAGCCCAAGCGTAGGGCGCTAGAAACCCTATTTCGATCTAACCACGGTCTGGGTCGATCGCAAAACATGACCTTTCGAGTTTCCCGACAGTTTGGACAGGCTGCGGGCAAAAAACAGACGATCCTGTTCTAGGGCTGCGCCAACGCGCGATCGACCGAAACATTTAGACATAAAACTTAAGATTGAGCCGCTAAGTCTGGGCTTCGCCTGCGATCGACCCCGCAGAGGTTGACTGGCGGGCATTCTCGGGCGCGCCAGAACCCACAAAGGCGATCGACGGATGCCGGAGGCGCACTCAAGCGGATACAGAGCAGACATTCTTCACCAATAAAATTGTAAAATTACCAAGCTGCTATCAATTGCATCAAGTTTGTGTAATGACAACAAAGATAATTGAACGTCCAAATAGTAAATTGTGGCTGGCCGCAATCAAGCCGCCTATGTACAGTGTTGCGGTGATTCCTATTTCAGTAGGAACTGCAATAGCTTTTGCCGAAACTAAAACGATTAATTCGTCAATCTTTTCGACATTTTTAATGTCAGCCATTTTAATTATAGCATGGCTGAATCTCAGTAATGATGTATTTGACTCGGAAACAGGCATCGATAAAAATAAAGCGCATTCCGTAGTTAACTTAACCGGAAATAAAGCTTTAGTTTTCTGGATTGCCAATTTATTTTTAGCCGTCGGAGTGTCGGGAATCTGCGCTATTTCCTGGTGGCAACAAGACCCAACAGTAATTTGGCTAGTAGTGTTGTGTTGTGCCCTCGGCTATACCTATCAAGGGCCTCCGTTTCGTCTGGGCTATCAGGGTTTAGGCGAAATAATTTGCTTTTTCACCTTCGGGCCGCTAGCTTTAGCTGCTGCTTATTACAGTCAAACTCAAACTTGGTCTGCGACTAATTTTGCTGCTTCGACAATCGTGGGAATTACTACGAGTATCATCTTATTTTGTTCGCATTTTCATCAAGTTGATGACGATTTGGCGGCGGGGAAAAAATCACCGATTGTCCGGTTGGGTACGAAAAAAGGTGCGCTGTTGTTGCAGTGGTCGTGCGGCAGCATTTATGCTTTGACTGTGCTGTTTGTGGCGTTGCGAATGTTTCCAATTTGGACGTTGTTGATTTTTGGGAGTTTGTTTTTTGCGATCGACCTTTGTCGCCATGTCGCAGAATATCACGACCAACCGGCAAAGGTCAGCAACTGTAAGTTTATTGCAGTCGCGCTGCATTTTTCGAGCGGATTGCTGCTGGCGCTGGGGTTTGTCTTGTAGTTCGGGCGATCGACAATTCCGGTAAAATGGAGGTATGGTTTGCTAAGCTGAAGGAGTTGGCAGACTTGGTAAAGTTGGGCGACTTCTCAAAATCTTCTTTAGTTTAGCAATCCTTACCTCACATTGAATCGTAAAAAAGGAGAATTAAACCATGAGTACGCAAACAGAAATCGGCAAAATATTGAGTTTAGAAGAAATTATGCACTTATATCCTAGCGAGTGGGTGCTAATTGCTTACACTGAACTGGATGAGGATTTGAATGTAATTCGAGGTGAAGTTTTAGCACACTCACCGGAGCGCGATTTGCTTTACAATAATGCTTTGTCAAGGAAGGGAAAATCGGTAGCAATAGAATACACCGGCCCGATCCCTGAAGACTTAGCAGCTATGTTGTAACAAAAATGCCAGATTATCAAAAAGCTTATCGCTTGTTGCGTCACGGACGAAATTTGCTCGCGGTGCAAGCAACCATTGGTGGAAATAATGGTGATGCTACTGAGTATCGCGTGCGTTTATTGGTAGATACGGGCTCTAGCTTCACAATATTGCCTGTTCAAGTATTAGAAACTCTGGGTTACGATACGCGCAATCCTTTACGCAGGCAAGAATTAGTTACAGGTCAAGGAAGAATCTACGTTCCTGTAATTAAGGTATCTTGGTTTAATTGCGTGGGTCAAGTAATAGAAAATCTTGACGTAGTTGCCCACGATATACCGCCAAATATCCGCATAGACGGTCTTGTTGGTAGGGACTTCTTAACTCGTTTTCAGGCAGTCATCTCTGTTGGCCATGCGGAAATTAGATGTCAGTAAATACGGCAATTATTATAGTAAATATCGTATATGGATAAATTTAAAAATTATCAATTTTACTATTCCTTAACTGGCAACAAAAATCAGCAAATAATTTTATTGTTGCACGGATTCACGGGCAACAATCAAGATTTTAGCAGCGTTATTTCCTTACTATCTCACAAATATTGCTGTCTTGCCGTTGACCTTCCAGGTCACGGAAAAACCAGAGTAATCGGCGACGAAAGTTGCTACAATATGTCAAATACAGCCCAAGCTTTGATAGACTTATTAGATGATTTACAAATAGACAAATGTTTGTTGTTGGGCTATTCAATGGGCGGGCGATTGGCGCTGTACATGACATTACATTTTCCTGAAAGATTCGAGAAAGTCGTGTTAGAGTCAGCTTCTCCGGGCTTGAAAAGTGAAAAAGAGCGATCGCACAGACTGCAAGCCGATTTACAACTAGCACAAAAACTGGAAAATAGCAACATTAAAGATTTTATTTTAAACTGGTACGATCGCCCTTTATTCAAATCCTTAAAAAAATCTCCCAACTTCGACCAACTCATCGAAAGCCGCTTAGCAAACAATCCCTTAGAATTAGCCAAATCTCTCCGCAACCTGGGAACCGGCAACCAACCATCTCTTTGGGAAAAACTAACACAAAATCAAATCCCCCTCCTCTTGCTAGCGGGAGAAGATGATGAAAAATTTACAACTATCAATGCAGAAATGGCCAGCTTGTGTCCGGCCGCGAATCTAGCAGTTATACCAAAAGCAGGTCACAATATCCATTTTGAAAACATCGATCAATTTGGATCGGTTGTGAGACAATTTTATGATTAACTACAAAACAAATGCTATATAAATTCGAGTTTCGCACCTATCAGCGAAAATTTAAGCGCCCGCTGCGAACAAGTCACGGCATTTGGGATATTCGAGAAGGAATTATCCTGCGACTGATTGATGAAAACAATCGCATTGGTTGGGGAGAAATTGCTCCTTTGAGTTGGTTTGGTTCCGAAACTTTTGAGCAAGCTTTAGATTTTTGTCACCAGTTACCTGCTAATATTTCATCAGAGATGATTTGGGCGATTTCTCCTGAATTACCAGCTTGTCAATTTGGCTTTGAGTCAGCACTATCAAACGAGCAAAATTCACCCCCCCCAACCCCCCCTTGCCAAGGGGGGGAGAAAAGCGAAGATTTAAGTCAGTACAGCGGTTTATTGCCTGCTGGTGAAACAGCTTTGCAGGTTTTACCAATGCTTTGGTTGGAGGGACATCGCACGTTTAAATGGAAAATTGGCGTTGCTGAAATTGAACAAGAATTAAAGATTTTTCAGCAGCTAATTGCATCAATGCACGATTTGGGCGATCGCAAATCAGTATTTTTGCGGTTAGATGCCAACGGGGGACTCAGTTATTCCCAGGCTAAAACATGGCTGGAAGCTTGCGACAAAGTAAAAGCAACTCCCGATTTGGCGGCAGATATTGAATTTTTGGAACAGCCGCTGCCGATCGCCCAATTTCAGGAAATGGTAGAATTGAATGCTATTTATGCAACGGATCTCGCCCTAGACGAATCCGCAGCCAACCTCGATCGCATCCAAGAATGCTACAGCCAAGGTTGGCGGGGAATTTTCGTCATTAAACCTGCGATTTGCGGTTCTCCATCCCAACTCCGAAAATTTTGTAAGACGCACAATATAGACGCAGTTTTCTCATCAGTATTTGAAACCAAAATCGGCAGACAAGCCTCCTTAATTTTAGCAACAGAATTGTCTATAAATAATAGAGCCCTAGGCTTCGGTACCGATAGCTGGTTCGACGACAATCATTCGATTTTAGATTTTAGATTTTAGATTTTAGATTGTGGAGGTTCAAAAACCGGGTTGATGGGCAAATTCGGTAAAAAACCCGGTTTCTTTGTCGGAGTGCGTAACTCCTGTAATTGTTTTGAATTAAGCAACCTGGTAAAAGCATTTATGACAGCAAATTTAACAACAAATATTCTAGATATCGCGTCTGGCTTTCCCGATAATTGGCTTGTCGGTGGTGACAGCGGCGAATTTGCCCGAATAGTCGATCGGCAATTTCAACAAATTACCAAAAATCCCGCCCAAAAAACACCCCCAAAAATTTGCATCGCAGAATCAGAACCCCTGCAATTTCTTGCCGGTTTCATCAGCGCCCGCGCCGCCAAATGCCCAATTTTTCTCTGCAATCCCAACTGGGTAAAACAAGAATGGGAACAAGTCTTTGATTTAGTCCAACCAGACCTAATTTTAGGACAAAATGCTGAGTTAAAAAAAATATTCTCCTCTCTTACAGTCCGCGAAGGCGGACTTCGTTTGTATAGCCGCGAATTCAATTCGCCGGGATTCAATTCGCCGGGATTCAATTCACCCGAATTCAATTCACCCGAACTCAATTCACCCGAATTCAATTCACCCGCATTCAATTCGCCCGCATTCCATTCGCCGACTAAAAACGGTTTTGATACGATCATGATTCCCACCGGCGGTTCATCGGGAAAAATCCGTTTTGCCATCCACACTTGGGAAACACTAACCGCATCAGTCGAAGGTTTTCAAGAATATTTTCAACTTGACAAAATCAACTCGTTCTGCGTTTTGCCATTATACCACGTCAGCGGTTTCATGCAGTTTATGCGATCGTTTACGACGGTTGGTAAACTGGTAATCCAGCCGTTCAAAGCACTAGAATCCGGCGAAAAAGCCGATATTGAACCCGAAGAATTTTTCATCTCCTTAGTTCCAACTCAACTGCAACGGCTGCTACAAAACCCAGATACAGCTAATTGGTTGTCTCGGTTTCGTGCCGTACTTTTGGGCGGTGCTCCCGCTTGGCCGGAACTTTTAGCAACAGCTAGAAACCATCAAATCAAACTAGCACCCTGTTACGGCATGACAGAAACCGCTTCACAAATTGCTACACTCAAACCAGAAGATTTTCTCGCGGGAAATAACAGTTCAGGTCAAGTTTTACCCCACGCCAAAATAACAATTCGCAGTCCCCAAGGTGAGATTTTGTGTTCCAATCAAATTGGAAATATTGCAGTTAATGCTAAATCCTTAGCCTTGGGTTATTATCCTGAAAAATTTGGCGATTTGCCATATTTTCAATTAGACGATTTAGGATTTATCGATCGCAATAACTGTTTAAATATTGTCGGACGCAGCAGCGACAAGATTATCAGCGGCGGAGAAAACGTATTTCCGGCACAAGTCGAAGCCGCAATTAAGAATACTAATTTAGTTGCCGATGTAGCCGTAATTGGCTTGCCTGACAAAGATTGGGGTCAAGTGGTGACAGCGATTTATGTTCCCGCTAATTCCGAAGTTACTGTCAAAAATCTGCAAGCGGCAATAGAAGATAAGTTGAGCAAGTTTAAGCGACCGAAATATTGGGTAATCGTCGAACAATTGCCGCGCAATTCTCAAGGCAAAATCAATCGAGAACAATTGCAAAAAATTGGGCTCAAATATCAATAATTATTAGGCGAAATCAATGCAGAAGGCAGAATTTTCCATGCTTATTTCTGACTCCTGACTCCTGATAACAGTCAATAGTCAACAGTCAACAGTCAACAGTCAACAGTCAACAGTCAACAGTCAACTGACTAATTACGACAAATCTAACAGCCTTCTCTTCCTCTCAGCTTCCTGCCTTTGAACATCCACAAACTTCAACATTCGGTAAAGTACCTCTATTTGTGGCAACTTAACACCTGCTTTTTCAGCTACCCGTATCGGATTGCCAAAAATCGCCTCTACTTCCAGCGGCCGCGATTCATCGTAATCGATTTTCATGCTGGTGCGGTAAGGCTTCATTTTGTGAGTATATTCCAGCATATTTGGGATAAAATTATCGGGAATAATACGATCGCAACTTTTAGCCGCCGCTATCACTTCCGCCATAATTTCCTCAACCAAAATTAAAGTATCGGGATTAGCCATCAGTTCGTCAGTTCTCGCATTTAAAATCACAGAAAGCCCGTTATAAGGAATATTCCAAACCAGCTTTTTCCACCTTGACAATAGTAAATCTTCGCTCATTTCTATGGGAATCTCAGCCCGTTGAAAATCCTCAGCAATTTGGTGCAATCTGTCAGTAATACCGATGGCTTTGTAGTCTTGGGCATATTCACCCAAGGTAATAGTACCGTAATCGAGGTGGGAGACGTGACCGGGCCCAATTTTATAAGAACACAGAAAACACAGCCCGCCAATCACTCGTTCTGCACCGACAATTTGAGCAATTTGTGGTTCCGCATTTAGTCCGTTTTGTAATACTAAAACAACGCCGTTATCCTTTAATAAAAGAGGCAATATTTTAGACAACAAGTGATTTTGAGTTGTTTTCAGCGCTACAATTACTACGTCGCACTGAGGCATTTTGCGCGCGTCGTGGTAGGCGCGGACTTGCGGGAGGGTGAAGTCGCCTTCGGGAGACTCGATTATCAAACCCTGTTTTTTGACGGTCTGGTAATCGCTACGCAGCAAAAAATTCACTTCTAAACCTGCTTTTTGCAGTTTGGCACCGTAGAATCCGCCTACAGCTCCCGTACCGATGATGGCATAATTGCGATTTGTCATAAGAAGAAGGAAGAAGGAAGAAGGAAGAAGGAAGAAGGAAGTTCGGCAACGAGCAATGTACGGGATGTAACGGATGGAATAAGGAAGAAGGAAAAAGAAGGAAGAAGGAAGAATGCTTAGAGTTTCTCGTTTTTGATTTGTCTGTATTTTACGTTTAAGTAAGTGGAACTATTTAATATAAACAAGTCAGAAGAACTTTTTAACTAAACAGAAATTTGACTGCCATTTCCTACTATTATTTAAATATTGAAGTCAACTAAAATCTCAACTCTCAAATTGCCTCAACCACTGGATTAAGTCTTCAGATAGCTGTTTTCTAGTTCGCGTCACTGCATCGATGCAGACGTGCTTAGTAAGAGCTTTGGCCGCGCTTTTTCCTGCAACTTCCCCAGAAAATACTTGATAGGCAATTTCAAATTCATCGCCAGCAACTTGTTTGGGCGTTAGTTGAATTATCAGCCGATCGCCCGCAAACATAGGGCGATAAAAATCTACAGTAGCATGAATTACGGGCAAAGCTGCCTCCCGATTGCTAAAAAACGCTTTGAGATTGATTCCCGATGCTGCTAGAGATGCCTCGTAAGCTTCGTGGCACATCGCCAAAACGTTGGCAAAGTAAACGACTCCAGCAGCATCGGTATCTTGGAAGCGAACAGTGCGGTTGTAAGTGAAAGGCATTTCAAGCTGTTTTGAGTTGTGAGTTTTGATGAAAAAATCTTGTCTTTTTTGAACAAAACTTAACCAGGGCCGGTCGCAACCCGGTTTCTACGAAAAATATACGAAGAAACCGGGTTTTTCAAGTCAGGATGCGTCCCGGATTATTTAAGTCAAAACTCCTAAGTTTTTGATTTTTTCCTTCTTTCTTAACCTTTGTTCTTAATCAACATCACGTCTATAATCTTGAGCGCAGTTTCTTCGGAAAGCCCCAAGGAACTGTAAAGAGCGTTTAACAGTTGTTCTTCTTCTTCCGACACTTCGCCATCTGCTAAAGCGATGTCAGTTGTTACAGCAAAAACTGTTTCTTTAAGTTCGTCGGGAAGTGTTACCAAAGCCGCATTAAACAGTACCTCGACTCCTTGTCGTTGCAGGATCATCAGCAGCCTTTCGAGCATTTTTCTCATCACGTCATCGGGATAGCTGCGGAACAGTTGCATCCGAGATAGCGTCATGCTAATCGCTTTACTTTCGCTGTCATTGATGTAACCGTCGGCTGCTACAGCAATTAGGGCGATCGCCGCAAATGCTTCGGCAGGCCCTAACGTTACGTCCGTTTGTTGGCGAGTCTGCGATATTTTGTCAAATAAACCCATGAGATTTTCCTCATTATTTAGTGGTGGATTCATGGAGTCCCGACGGGTTCGGACTCTGGAGCTTTTTGCGGAAGTTTAGCCAATCATATCAAATTTTGTCAGTTATTTATTATCAAGAAAATTATGAAAAAATTAAGATTTTTAATTTCACCAGGCGGCGCTCGTCGGGCGGGTTGATTCAGAGCCTGAATTGCCTCGTATATCTCAGCAACAACCCGCCCTTCGAGTACAGACGATCTACTTGTCAAACAGCGCTAAATCTGCTTTCAGGAAATCAACAAACTGCCGCGCACTCCTGCCCGATCGCCCGTTGCGACGAGTTGCCCATTCCTTAGCCCGGTGCTCCAAATCTTCAGCAGCGAGCTGAATTCCAGCAAGTTTTGCCAGATGTCGGACAATACTTAAATAAGTGTTTTGATCCGCCGGTTCAAAAGTTAAAGTCAAGCCAAAGCGATCGCTAAATGAGAGTTTTTCCTGCACCGTATCCCAAGCGTGAATTTCATCTCCGTCGCGGGGGCGAGGCCTGTCATCAAAAAACTCTCGAATTAAATGCCTGCGGTTAGATGTGGCATAAACTACCACATTTTGAGAACGCGCGGTGACATTTCCTTCTAAAACCACTTTCAAGGATTTAAAAGCATCATCATCTTCCTCAAAAGAAAGGTCATCGACAAAGATAATAAACTTTTGAGGAACTCCCCGCAACTTGTCAACAATTAGCGGCAAATCTTGCAAATCAGATTTAGATACTTCAATCAACCGTAAATTGCGAGATCCAAATTCATTTAGCAGCGACTTCACCAAAGAAGACTTACCAGAACCGCGACTCCCGTAGAGCAAGACGTGCAAAGCGGGATAACCCGCCAGCAAAAACTCCGTATTTTTCACCAGAGCATCGCGCTGCCAATCGCAGCAAACCAACTCTTTCAAATTTACGCGATCGGGATGCGAAATACCCGCCAACTGCCCGGAACGCCAGCTAAAAGCGCGATATTCGGCAAACAAACCAGTACCAAACTTTCGGTAATATTCTGCCAAAGATTCCGCAGCACCAGACCATTTTTCCAGTTGTCCGTACAGGGGTTTATCGCCCGGTTCTGCTACAGTTTCGGAATGCCAAATCGGAGGCACTACGTCAAGTTGACCCGCTACCCGCACCCACTTGCTCAACTGTTCGCTGCTGCATTCGTAAATATTTTGCAGCACTTGTAAATCGTGTCGGGCGGCTTCTACCAAAGCTGGTGGCAAACTCGCAAAATCTGTTTGTTGAGCCTTGCGAGAAAAGGGATTTTCGTCTTTGAGAATTTCCCAAATCAGAGCATCTTTCCAACTCAGATTTTGAGCGGCCTGAACTTTGAACCAGTTACCGTAAGCCACCTGACAGTCTAAACCGCTGATTTCGCTGTGGTGGAGAGCTTGCAGCAAGTCGAGAAAGGCTTGAGCTGTGGGGCTTGTGAGGACTGATTGATACAGCAGCAGGGATGCTGCTTGGCGTTGGAGGTAACGGATTTGGGCGATCGCACCAGAGGTTAGGGCTGACATAAGGGCAATTGTATAACAGTTAGATATCTTGACTGGGTTTAATAAATTTTCTAACAATTTGTGACCGAAATAGCAGGTCTCGCTGTATAAACTTAGATGCAAAGAGTAAAATTGTGAGGATTAAAAATGAATTTAGGTACAACAGCGGCGATCGGCTACGGCGTTTTGACACTGATTGGCGGCATCATAGGTTACATCAAGGCCAAAAGCCAAGCCTCACTGATTTCCGGCCTGATTAGCGGTTCGCTGCTCATTTTTGCCGGCACCGCACAACTCATGGGACAAAGTTGGGGTTTAACATTAGCAGCAGCCATCTCTGCTGTTTTAGTAGTAGTCTTTATTTTACGGCTGGTCAAAACTCGCAAGTTCATGCCCGCTGGAATGCTGATTTTAGCTAGTTTGGCATCTTTAGGCGCGATCGTTTACGAAATCGGCGGTCAATATCAATAATCTGTTGACTGTTGACTGTTGACTGTTGTTAGTGGTTATTTGTTAATTATTAGTTGTTCGTTCTAATTACCAATAACCAATAACTACTAACCACCAACCAATAACTACTAACCAATAACTACCAACCAATAACCAATAACCACTAACCAATAACTGCTTCAATATACTGATCAATTTTCTTGAGTTGCTGCCGCTGATATTCCATCCAATCTTTTTCCGCCACTCGCTCTTGGACTGTTTCTTGCTGGTACCGAGCCTGCTTTTCTAAAAAATTATTGTAGAACATTATCGTTTTTTCAACTGTGTGAATTGCCAGTTTCACGCGCTCCTCAAAAATTTCTAAGATCAAATCATCTACGAGCGATCCAATTACCTTACAAGACTCTTCAAAATCGCTCAAACTGATTCCCAATTTACTTTTATGAACCAGAGTTTCTACAGGCTCTTTCAGCGTTTCTTTAAAAGTTTTTGCATAAGACTCCGGTAAATATTTCAGAGGTTCTGTAAACTTCGACACAATCTCGCCGCCTATTGATTGCAGTCGCTCTCTAAATCTCAATTGACTGTGGAGGTCGAAGCATTCTATACAAGATTCAATGTTTTCGATATCAATCGACTGTAATTCTTTAAAAATTAAATTAAGTTCATTTTCGACAATCAAAACCACTCGTTCCGCCTGGTAATTGACTTCACTCCGCAACTCTTTGTGCAAATTATCTTGTTCAAAAAAACCGATAGTATCTCTTTGAAACACTTGATAATTTTTGTCCCACAAAAACCACTGATTTTTTAACTTAGTAGTTTTGTCGCTCCACGCTTTGCGAGCTTTAACAACAGCATCATATTTGCCCTGTTTTCCTAAACTGCGAATTCTCACATCGCATCCGCTTAGTTCGCCAATTTGCTCCCACACCTCAACAGGAGATGCTTCAGCAATTCTCGGCTTGCTATTCCAGACATCTTCCGCCTGAGATATGTCTTTGAAACATACTTCAAGTAACTTCTTAAGTCTGAGGGCAGACTGCTTCATTTCGTCAACGCAGTGTTCCACATCTAAGTTGAGGTGGGTAGCTGACTGTTTAATTTCCACGGATTTATATTCGTCGGCCAACAATCGATCGCTAAACTGAGTAATAGCCTGAAATACCTTGAGATATTCATTCATTTCCTTTTTTTCCTCATTTCCCTAAATAGCATACAATACAGAACATCTGCTTTTTTGAATACAAACTGAGTCACACCATTTTAGATTTTATATTTTAGATTTTAGAATTGGAAATGGGGAATGACAGATGACCTAACGGTTTGGAACACGGGCTTCATCAGTTGTATTCTTTTTTTAAACTGGTGTCACAATATGGATTATCTGTTCACCCCTGAAACTCAGGATCGACTCAAAACTGGCGGCCTGATACAGCCTGCTGCCAAAACAGGAAAATTGCTCCCCGCAGCTAGAGATCCGGTGACGGGGGAGTTTGTCGAGATTGCCAAAGTTTTTTATCCATCAACAACTGCAACTCTATCCGATCGCGGAGTTTTAGGATTGCTCGCACAGTTAGCCGGAGGCGGGCCCGTGCAGCCGCTGGTAGCTCCCGTGTACGTGACTGTGGCACCGTTGCAGCTTGCTCAAACTCATCAGGGGTTTCAAAAAATATACAGAATGCTTAACTGTCTAAAAATTAATTTGGCGGTGATGCAAGCAACTGTTGCTGTGATTGGTCTTGGGGCTGTCTCAAATACGGTTTTGTCAGCAGTAAACTTCGACCAAGTATTAAAAATTAGAGAAGAGGCAAAGCACCAAAAGTTAAAAATTAAAGACGGATTTATCGATCTCAGACACATCCTCAAGGAGCGGGGAGTTGAGGTGATCCAGCAGATTTTTCAGGTGGCTCACGACTCTAATTTTGCAATGCACCGTCAGAAACTGGTTAACGGTTATGATATTTTTTCTAAGGCTGTCAAACGCTGTCAGTCTGCTTTGACATTGCCCGATATTAAACTTCGGAATTCCGAAATTAGTAGCGGGCGGGATATGCTGTTTGAGGCTTTAAATATTTATGAGCGTCCCAGTTTGTTGGAGGGGCTGTCTTCTGCCGGACAGATCCGGCAAATGGAATGTGTTTGGGCGATCGAACAGGCGATCGCCATCACGTTTGAATTGCAGCGGGCTTACGATAGGGCGAGCGATCGCCTCCTAGGACTGCAATCAAAAATTCGTCTAGACCTTCTAACTGTTGTTAAAGGATGTCAATCGGAATCAGAACTAAATTTTTTATTTCCCGAAGTTACTAGGATTTTGGGTCACGATTTAAGTGTAATAGAATTTTGGCAAAATGAGGTTGATTGGATGCAAACTTTGTCTCCCAAAGAGCAGCACCAGTTAGCTAGTTTAGATCGACTCAGCGGTGATGATTTAAAAACCTACGTACACACTGCATTCGCGGCATTAGCTGCGGAACCCGCAGTTTATGATAATTTAAAGCAAAAGTCTCACTTCCTATCCTTGCGCGACCAATTAGCCTTCGCTGTGAAGCCAGAAATCCGCCGGGGATACGAATTGTATGTCAGCCAGCGGGCGATCGCCACTGGCTATCAAGCTTTAGCTGGCTCGAACTTGCAAGAAATATCTGATTTAACTGTGGCGAACCTCTACTACTTTTTTAAAGTGCGAGAGGACTCAACTGAAAATCATCCAAGTGAGGAGGAAGTAGAAACACCTGCTTGGCACTTTCCCAAATCATTAGAAAACGAGCTTAATTACTGCAATTAAATGAGAGGCGATCCGTCGTAGCAGCGCTAGCGCAATTATCTGTTTAACTGGTTCCCAGACTCCAGCCTGGGAACTGAGATATAGAGGCTGTGCTTCCCTTGAAAAAATAGAGGCAGAGCCTCCAGATCTGCATTACCAGGCCAGAGCCTGGTAACGAGTAGAATGAGATGATCCCCTCTTCCTTCTTCCGTCTTCCCTCTTCCTTCTTCCCTCTTCCTTCTTCCTTCTTCCTTCTTCCTTCTTCCTTGTTCCTTCTTCCCTCTTCCTTCAAATTACCTGAGCCACAACTTAATAGTATTGTCTTTAGAACCGCTAGCAATAGTTTTGCCGTCGGGACTAAAAGCCACTACATAAACCTCATCAGTATGTCCGGTCAAAGTATTCAGCAATTCTCCGGTAGCAAAGTCCCAAATTTTAATAGTTTTATCCTTGCTGCCGCTGGCAATAAACTGGCCGTCCGGGCTGATAGCCACCGAGACAACATCGTCAGAATGTCCTTTAATCGACCGAATTAAATCTCCTGTTTCGATATCCCAAATTTTAATAGTTTCATCGTAGGAACCGCTCACAATGGTTTTGCCGTCCGGGCTGACAGCAACTGACCTCACTTGGTCGCCGTGTCCCTCAAGAGTTTTGATCAAGTTGCCCGTTGCTACATCAACAATTGTAATTTTTTTGTCCTTAGAACCGCTAACTAAACTTTTGCCGTCGGGAGTGAAAGCCACAGAATAAACAAAATCTGTATGGTCTGGCAAATTATAGATCAAACTACCAGTTACTGCATCCGAAATTTTCGTGGTTTTGTCTCCGCTGCCGCTAGCAATCAGCTTGTCGTCGGGGCTGAAAGCGACTGACCAAACAGAAGCTGTGTGATCGAGAAGGCGCGTTCCTTCTCCTGTTTTCAAATCCCAGAGCATGACTCTCCAAAAACCTGTTCCTGTCGCAAGTTTTGTACCGCTTGAGTCGAAAGCAACCGACCAAATGGTGGATGAATCTCCGGCGAAAGTGCGGATCGATTTGCCTGTAGCTAAATCCCAAATTTGGACGGTTTTGTCTTTTGAACCGCTGGCTAACATTAACCCGTCTGGACTGAAAGCAACTGCCCCGACGGCATCTGAATGCTGGGCAAAGTTTTTTACTTTGGCGTTTTTCCAGCGCAGGCCTGCTTGGCACTGTTGCTGTAACTTTTGGGCGGAATCATAGCTGCTGTTGGTGTTGGGAATTGTGGGGATTTGGTTGATGCAGCCTTCATAATTGCTGGCTTTATAGAGAGATTCAATTTGATTGAACTGTTGGGCTTCTTGTTGCAATCCTTGCTCCCCTTCTTGCCATTTGAGATATCCGTAAATTCCGCCGATCGCCGCTAAGAGTGCTGCAATGGTTGCTCCGGCGAGATAAGGATTGAATTTGCGAGGTTCTTTGGGGACAATTGCTGGGGGAGTCGCGATCCTCTCCGTTGGCGTAGCCCCCGTAGGGGCGGGCTGCGCTAACGACAAATCGGTTTTTCCGTTCAGATCCACCTCCGGGGATACCGCCAGAGTTGGCTGCAATTCTGTTTTCGGGTTGGGGTTGCGGTGTCCGTCCAACACTGTGGCGATCGCCTTGTACAATTTAGCGAATAAAGATTTAGGAACGACTAATTCTTCGATTCTCGCGGCATCTTCGTCAGTCAGCCCTAAAACTTGCTGCAAGCGCTTTAACTCGTCGCGAGTTTCCATAGAAAAGGGATATTCTTGCTGCATTGCTTCTTGCAGCGATTGTTCGTAGCGTTCGCCTTTTTGCCTGTATTTGCGGTAAGGGTTCAATACCTCATCTTCGATCGCCTCTGCTTCTTCTGGTAGCAATTCCAAACTGACGCGCAATTCTTCTAATATTCTCCGCCCGACAACTGTAATGTCACCCCTACTGCTGCTGCGCCGATCGACTTCTTCGCGATAGATTGTCAGCTTGGGAATCCGCGCGCGCGATCGATCGCCAATTTTCCTCAAATCCGCTAAAGCTTCCGCCGCCGACTGGTAGCGTTCCCGATAATCGTAGCGCACCATATTGTCCAAAACATCGGCCAGCGCTTGGGAACACACTGCTAAATGCCGCCAAACAATTTCGCCTTTATTAGAATTTTTCAAATCCCGCAGTTTCGGCAAATCGTAAGCCGGCAAACCCGTCATTGCTTGGATACCAATCATTCCCAAGGCGTAGATATCGCTGTTGAGTTGGGGGTTGTATTGAAATTGCTCGATCGGCATATATTCCAGCGTGCCAATCCGCACAGTTACCGGCGCTTGTCTTTGAGCAATGTGAATTTCTTTCACCGAGCCAAAGTCGATCAAAACTAACTTATTGTCAGAATAGCGGCGGATTAAATTAGCCGGTTTAATATCTCGGTGAATTACTCCCTGTCCGTGTACAAACACTAAAATTTCTAACAGTTCTTTCAGCAAAGGAATTAGCTTTTCTTCTGCTAAAGGCTTCCCCGGTACAATCTCCGTTGATAGCGAGTGACCGGGAATAAAAGATTCAACTAAGAAAAATTCTTCACTTTCTTCAAAATAAGCAAATAGCTGAGGAATTTGATCGTGTTGACCGAGCTTTTCTAGAACTTCTGCTTCTTTTTGGAAAAGACGGCGCGTAGTATTAATTAATTTCGGTTCTTTGGTACCCGGACGCAGGTGTTTGACAAAGCACTGCGGTTCACCGGGACGGCGAATATCTTTGGCTAGATAGGTTTGTCCAAATTCTCCTGTTTCTATGACTTCAATGATTTGATAGCGTCCATCTAAAAGTTGGCTCACCATGATTATAACGCAGCCTTTTTTTGGTTGATTTTCGCAAGAAACAGTTTCACAGTCGGTAGTTTTGAGTTGTAAGTAAGTCCGTCGATTTGAGATTTGAGATTTGAGATTTACTTCACAGATTCATCTGGAAACTCGAACAAAAGTCTAAAATTGTTGGCTTTCCAAACTCATAGCGTCGGGGGCTTCGGTTTTTTGACCCGTCAGTTATTTTACATTTAAATTGCAGATTTTTGGCGAGCCAGATGCCCACCCGACCAGCATTTAACTGTATTCCACCGCAACTGCTCGCCGAATGGTAAATTGCCTAATATAGCGGTTCGATCGCGTGGTGAGGTATGCCCGGTTTTGCCTATGCCCTGTTTGGCCTATGCCCTGTTTGGCCTATGCCCTATGCCCGATCCCCGATAGTACCTCCTATGAGAGCACAGAAAGGCTATACTTTATCTTTTTAACATCTGCAAAGCTTGATATCCTAAAAAGAAAAAACCCAACGCACCGAGTATCGCTATCGTGTCCGCCAACACATCGACTGTCAGAAATTCGCCCATTGCCATATCCTCTCTTGACTGATATTTATCCTCGGCTTTTAGGTCGCTGACCGGGTGAGGGGTAAGACCCCTTGCTGCGGGCGAAGCCAAAGATGCTCACAAATTATAGCAAAGGAGGTCGCTAAAATAACTTTCCGGGCGATCGACTAGCTTTTTGTTTTAATATTTTTTAATATTTAAGGAGACAAACTGTGCACCGAAATTTTGAGGTCAGTTCGCTTTGATATTGTTAACCCTGTTAATTTTTTCTCTGATTGTAAGTAGAGCTTACACTAAGAATTTGCGCCGATCGGTGCAAAATGCGCCTCGCACTGACAGCAGTTCGGCTCAGCAGTTACAGCCCTCTACCGTGCTCTTCCCCAAAGTTTCGGTAATCGTACCAGCATACAACGAAGCTGAGAATATTCGGGATTGCGCGATCGCCATTTTGGAGAGTACAGCGCTGACGGAGGACAACCTAGAGGTTTTGATTGCAGACGATCGATCGACAGACGACACTAAGTCGATCGCCCAAACCCTACAACAGGAACTCAACGACCCCCGCCTTAAAATATTAGCAGGTCAGCCGCGACCTACCAACCAATATTGGGCCGGCAAAAACTGGGCCTGCGCCCAAGCTTTCCAGGAAGCAACCGGAGACTTCCTATTATTTATCGATGCCGACGTGCGGCTCAAACCAGGGGCGATCGAAACCGCAATTGCCACAGCAGAAACAGAGAAAATAGACTTGTTTACCTGTATGCCAGCCCTGGTTTGCGAGTGTTTTGCCGAATGGTTGGTACAGCCGTTAATGTTCAATCATTTAGCAGTTTGCTTCGATTTTACCGCTGTTAACGATCCTGCAAAAACAGACAGTGCTTTTGCCGGCGGCCCATTTATGCTATTTAGGCGATCGGCCTACGAAAAAATCGGCGGACACGAAGCCGTTGCCGGCGAAATTGTCGAAGATGTGGAATTAGCCAGACGCATCAAACGTGCGAGTTTAAAGCTCGGACTTTATTCCGGGGCAAATTTGGCATCTGTGCGGATGTATCGGTCTTGGAGCGCCTTGTGGGAAGGCTGGACAAAGAATTTGTATCTCGGCGCTAACCGCAATTGGGGCATGATGGTTTACATGGCCGCCATAATGTTTTTTCTTTATCCGATGCCCTGGTTGGCATTAGGTATTTTGCTGGTTAACGGCGAAATTGCTAACCTAATTACCAACCACCAATTACCAATTACGAATTACCAATTACCAATTACCTTGTTAACTATTTGTTTATCGGCAATCGTAATTTGGTCTCATTACACTTTGCGCCGCTTGGGTGCCGAAATTTCCGAGTGTTCGACGAAATACTGGTGGTTGGGAGGTTTGGGAGGTACGTTAATTGCCGCAATTGCGATCGGTTCCGCCATCAAAACAGAAACCGGTTGGGGATGGACTTGGCGCGGGAGAGCTTTGCAAATCAACAATTAATCCCCGATTTTTGAGCTGACAAAAATTAGTAGGGTGCGTTAAATTCGAGATTTGCGATCGTGCCGGAAAACTCTCAGAATGATACCATTTTTCTAAAGATTTGCTATGTATGAAGTTCTAGCCCCCCCGAAGTCGCGGGGGGGTTGGGGGGGTAATATCTAGCGCTACTTTATAAAATTGGTATAATCCCAAATTTATGCGTATACCAAAGCAGGTACTCGCTTGTAAGCAGGCGTGCCCGATCGCTTTTCAATCTCCGGGTGAAAAATCACATTAACTTCAGGATAAAACATCAAAGCAGCACCCGCACGAACCGCCCCGTAAATCACCTCAACATTTTCCATTTTCCCCGCATTTCCCTGCACCGTAACCCGCTGATGTTCTTGCAAACCCGCGCTTTCTGCATCCTCGCGATTCATTAAAATGCAGTTGCGGTGCGGCATTCCCCGGTACTTGTCATCAATTTTGTAAACCACAGTATTGTGCTGAGAATAACTGCGTCCCGTCATCAAGGCTACCACTAAACCGCGCACCGATTCCGATACACCAAAATCTTTAATTTCCGGTAATTTCAGGACAGGTAAAGGCGCGACAAACATCTTGGCTTTGCCGGAATCAGTGGGGAATTTAGGTTCCATAAAAATCCGCCCGCTGATGGTAAATTCCTCTTTTGTATCATCAATTGTTGCCATTTTTTCATAGCCGGGAATTGTTTTAGCAATCAATTGTCGAATGTATCGCGTATCTTGCAGTTGGCGCCAGTCTACCGGATAACTGCCGTGAATTCTGCTCGCCAATTCGGTCAAAAAATGCACTTCTGGAATTAAGTCAGCCTCTTTGAGGTGAGTTTCGCCTTCATCATTGAAACGCACAAAGTTATTACCAGATTCCACCGTTGTTTTGTGGGGGTTGTCAAAGCGATTCAGCACGGGAATCACAATTGTATTGTGCTTTGCCAATCCGTTAAAATGCCCTAAGTTCGGTTTGGTTGCGAGGTAGATAATAGTTTCAATCTTACCTAAAGCGCGTTTTGCTTGATTAGAATCTGGATTTGCCCCGTACAGGTTGCCGCCCAGACAGAGTAGCGTATCGACTTTGCCTGCATCTGCTGCTTCAATGAGCGATCGAGTTTCGTAACCCTTAACGCGACTCAGGGGACGCCCCAACAACTGTTCGAGAGTGTGTTGGATTTCTTTTTTCAGCTTCACAGTCACGCCCATAGAGCCGAATCCTTGGACGTTTGAGTGTCCTCTCACCGGCATTAATCCCGCCCCTTCTTTGCCGACATTTCCCGTCATCAAGGCAGTATTAGCAATGCTAAAAACATTATCTACGCCGTTTTGTTGTTGGGTAATTCCCATCGCCCAACCGAATACAACTCGCTTTGAATTGCCGATAATTTTGGCGGCTTCCTCAATTTCTGCTTGCGAAACTCCGCAAGTTGTAGTAATAGTTTCCCAGTCGGTTTCGCGGGCGTGCTGCACTACTGCTTCCCAGCCTTCGGTGTGGGCTTGCAAATATTTTTCATCCAGCAATCCTTGTTCGATTACAGATTTTTGAATGCCGACAAATAAGGCAGTGTCGCTGCCGGGAATTGGTTGCAAGTAGAGCGAGGAAATATCGGAACCCGGGATGAGCGACTTGACGGGAAATGCTGGAGAACCAAATTTGACTAACCCGATTTCCATCACTGGGTTAATTACAATTATTTTACCGCCTTTGTCGCGGATTTTAATCAACTCGTTCATGAAGCGGGGATGGTTGTAGGCAGAATTCGCGCCCGCGAGCACGACGCAATCTGCTTGCTTCAAGTTTTCTAGACTCACTATTGAGGTGCGGGTAGCAAACATTTCGCTTAACCCAGTTGTCGAGGGAGCGTGGCACAAATCCGAACAATCTGCTAAGTTATTGGAACCCATCGCCCGCATCATCAATTGCAGTAAAAAAGCCGCCTCGTTGGAAGAGCGACCGGAACTGTAAGATGCGACTCTTTCGGGGGTTTTGCGAAACGCAGCCTCGGCAATTTGATAAACTTCTTCCCAAGAAATGCGATCGTAATGAGACGAACCAGCCCGCAAAATCATCGGAAAACTCAACCTTCCCAGCCTGTCGCATTCCATTGAAGTTAATTGCTGGAGTTCTGCAATATTGTGCTGTTCAAAATAGCTCGTCTTAACAGCAGGTTTAATTTCAGCGGAGATTGCTTCAACGCTTTTCATGCAGCGCTGAAGTTTTTCGCCCTCTTCATTAGTAAAGCCTCCTTTCTGCCCGCCAGTGCCCCAAGAACATGACAAACAAGCACTATTGTGAAGCAAAGTTTTCCAAAGTTTCGGGCCTTCCGGGGACAAAGTATGTTCTGCCCAAAACTCAATTACGGGTAAACCGCCACCAATGTCTGGTGTTTCCTCATTTTTCTCGTTGAAGGGCGGAACGGGTTGGATATTTTGGGAGTTGGTGTCCATACGGTTTACCTTTGGTTTGAATTGCGGGTTGATGCGACGGGCGAACCGCCAAAGAAGTTAAATTTATGACTAAAATTTTACCGCAATTTTACAGCTTAAAAAACCTGTCAACAGATAGATGTTTCAATCTCTATTTAAATCTAGGTTTGCAGCATCGGAAAGCAAGTCATTCTTCATCCGCATAAAAGCGAGATCGAGAGGGATAATCCTTGAGGGTTTACTTGTTTTTATTTAAGGCTTGCTTCCCAAACCCCAGACAAAGCATTCGATCGCCCTCAGTAACATTCGGGTCATTCTGCAAATAATCTCCCACCCATTCGCAACTACGAGCAATAATATTATTCAGTTCCAAATTTTGCAAAGGCAAGAGAATTATAGTCTTATCCCTATTAGCAAAAGCCAGAGTTTTGCTGTCAGAACTAAAAGTAACGCTCAACACCCGATCGCCCAATGCCAAAGTTTTAGATAGCAGCGCCTTCCTACCGTTAAAATTCCACAGCTTAACAGTATTTCCCGCACTCGCCGCCGCAATCCACTTGCCGTCTGGACTGAAACTAACACTTTCCACAGTATCGCTGTGGTCTAGTTTTTCAGTTAAATTTGCCACCGTTCCATCAAACGCCCACAAATAAACTTTTTTGTCAGCACAAGCAGCAGCAATTGTCTTACCGTCGGGACTAAAAGTCACATTTCTAACCGTATCTTCGTGGTTGAGAGTTGTCAAACGCTTCGCCGACGAACCGTTAAATTGCCAGAGGTAAACTTTTTTTTCTGCAGCAATTTCACCCACATTGTTTTTCCCGCTTTCCTTGTTGTCAGCAGCCGTAGCAGTAGCAATAGTTTTGCCGTCGGGACTGAAACTAACGCTAATCACTGGATTGGTATGATCGAGTTTTGTCAGCAAAGTTGCTTTAGAACCGTTCCAGCGCCAGAGGTACAATTTGCGATCGGCACCGCTGGCGGTGGCAATTATCTTGCCATCTGGACTAAAACTCACGCTTCTAACAACGCCGTTATGCTTCAAAGTATCTAACAGTTTTCCGTCTAAACTCCAAACTTTCACCGTTTTGTCATTGCTGGCAGAAGCAACAGTTTTATTGTCCGGTGAAAAGCTCGTCCAAATTACAGAATCCTGATGACCTTCTAAGATTTTTAATAAACTGCCATCAGTGCGCCAAAGTCTCACCGTCTTGTCTCCGCTAGCAGAAGCAATTGTTTTGCCATCTGCACTAAAACTGACTTTGTAAACCCAGTCTTCGTGTCCCAATAAAATCTGATTCAACGGAGTTCTGTCCGGTTGCCAAATTTTTACCATTTTGTCCTTACTTGCGGAGGCAATCGTGCCGTCGCGACTGAAACTTACTGCCCTTACATCATCTTTATTTCCTCGAAAAGTGCTGAGCAATGTGCCGCTGCGACTCCAAACTTTTACCGTATCGTCGGCGCTACCGGTGACAACTTTTTCGCTGTCGCTACTGAAACTCGCACTCAGAACTTCATCGTTGTGTCCTTTGAGAGTTGTGATTTCCTCACCCTTTCGGTTCCAAATTTTGGCTGTGGTGTCGGCACTGGCTGAGACGAGTTCTCGATTGTTTGGGCTGAACTTAACGCTGTATACAATGTCAGAATGTTTGGTTAATGTTTTGGGATTAATTTGAAATTTCTGGGTTTTACCTTGTCGGTTCCAAAGTTTGATAGTTTTGTCAGCACTTGCGGAGGCAATTGTTTTGCCGTCGGGGCTGAAACTCACGCCGAGTACCCAATCTTTGTGTCCGGTTAAGGTTTGCAGCAATTTTTTGTTTCCCAGATTCCAGATTTTTACGGTGTTGTCGTGACTCGCAGAAGCTAGGGTTTTGCCGTCGGGGCTGAAGCTAACGCTGGTGACGATATCGCGGTGGCCGGATAAAGTAGCGATCGCACTTTGGTCATTATCTACTTGCCAAATTTTAATTGTGCGATCGGCACCACCAGTCGCGATCGTTTTCCCATCCGGGCTAAAACTCACACTCGTCACAATATCGCCGTGCTTAAAAGTCTTTAATAACTTACCTTCTTTGCTCAACAATTTAACAGTTTTGTCAGCACTTGCCGAAGCAACAAAATTGCCATCTGGACTGACACTTACATCCAAAACAGACTTATCGTGCTGCTCGAAACGATTGCGTTCTTGCACTCCTGAAACAGCTTGTCTGAGCCTCTCAGTAATTTGATTTTTAGTATCCACAGGTAGCGCTGTACTTTTCTGAGAACCGCGACCGATTTTGATACTATTTTTCAACACTGCTAATTGATTTTGATCGTTAGAAACCACCAAAGCTTCCGATGCCGAATTTAAGGCATCTGTCCGACTTGTTTCCGCCTCTTGTCGCGCGCTTTCTGCTAATTTTGCTTGATAAAATGCCATCGCCGAAACTCCTCCGAGTACCAGCACTCCCAACACCGCCGCCCGCAATTGCCATCTCCGACTTTTGTAAAGTTGAGCTTCCGCTTCGTGCTGTTTGTCTCGGGCTTGGCGCTGTTTATCTCTAGCTTCCGACAGCAAAGCATCTCGCTCTCTATCTTTGCGAATTTGGTCAATTTCGTCTCGGTTAATTTTGTTTTGCTTTCGCAGTTCCTCAAATTCAGCCTTGTTATCTAATTCCTGTTGCTGGCGAATGAAGCTAACTAAATAGTCGTGAACCAGTTGATAAAGCTCTGCCGGCAGTTCCATCCACTGAAAAACTAAACCGGATTTTACTAACAGTTCTAAAACTAAATCTAACTTTTCCGATTCGGCAACTGTCGCTAAATCGGAGGCTAATTCGGCACGAGTTTTCAGGGGGCGAATCTCATTTTCGTCTGTAAGGAAATACAAAACTCGGCGCACCGCCCCTTCATTTTCGGGGCCGCAATCTTTGATTACTTCTTCGAGAAAATTTTCGACTAATTTTTGTTTGGGATTGTTACCTAGTTCCTGATATTGGCTTAAAGTTCTAATGTTTTCTTGTTGCAGTTGAGCGCCGACAAGTTGTAGTTCGATCGGGCGGACTTCTCCCAATTCTCCAGCTAAATCTTTGACTAATTCTTCGATTAGCTCCGGTTCTAAGTTAAATTGCGATCGCTCAGTTAAAGTGTAAATTACCGAGCGCGCATCTGCTAGGGAAAAATTTCCCAAATAAAATAGAATATCTTTGCTAAGAACGTCCGCCAAAATATCATTATTGATGAATTTTGTTTGGTTTTTCGGTCGGGAAAATTCTAGCAAATAGTGCAGGTAATCTTCCCGCAAAGATAGGACGACTTTTAAATACTTGATTTTCAAGCATTCCCGCAAGAATTCAAAAAAAATCTGCCTTTCTGTTGGCTCTTTCCACACGAAAAAGAATTCTTCAAATTGATCGAATATCAGAACTGTTACTAGATGTTCGGAATTTCTTTGCAGTTCTTTGATAATTTTTTCGTATTCGATCGCCTGTTTTTTGACGATTACTTCTACAGGCTGTAAATCCTTAATTATATCCAGATTTTCCGCAGTCGAAACAAGCTTTTTATTGACTGCGCCTGCTGCTGGGGTCAAATCAACCTCTGCGGAACTCGGTACTGGTTCAGAACTTTCGAGATTGAATATTTCAGCTTTTGCAGCAGATAACTGTCTGGTCAATTCCTGCGGCCAGTTGTTGTAAACCTGCAGCACGATCGGCAAAACAGTCCGCATTTCTATCTTTTTTTGTCTGAGAGCGGGAACTAATCCCCCTGTGATAATTGAACTTTTTCCGACTCCAGACTGACCGTAAATTACTGTCAGTTTGTCGGGTGTATTGTTCATTCTATATATCAATCGGTTGAGGTCTTGTTCTCTACCGGAAGCAGTTATTTCGTCAGCGATAGTAGCAGCGAAGGTAACTGTTTCGGCGGGATCTATTGCTTCTCTGTGCGGCTGCAATTTTCCGGCTCCAATAAAAGCTCGAAACCGATAGGTATGTTCTACTCCTCGATAGTCTTGCTTGATTTGAAATGCTTTGAGATATTCTCCCCGCTGAAAATAAACTACTCGCAGCATTTCTAAAACCCGCAAATACAGTTGCGGGTTGTAGCAAGGTTTGGTTTCCGAGCGAGCAAACTCTAAATGGGCGATCGCCTCTTCTATCTCGCCCAACTCGCTCTGAGCCTCTGCTAAAATTAATAGATACAAGCCTTTATGCTGCGATTTTACAGGCATTCCCTGTCCCGTCGCTTTTAATTGGGAGTTCAGAACATCTAGAGCGATTAAAGCCCATTCTTTCGCCCCTTCCCAGTTTTTTTGCTCTAAGGCTACTCTAGCCAAAAAGCCATAATCTTGAGCTAAATTAACTGCTGAATTTTTCATATTTTGATGTAACCTCCGAGCTTTGATAGCTAAATTCCAGAGTGCATCCCAATCTTCTAAATGCTGCAATACTTCCCCGAGTTGATTGATGAATGTACCAACAGCATCCCACTGTCCCGCGCCTTCTAAAACATTAATACATTCCTGAAAATAATTCTTAGCTTCTGTCCAGTAAGGACGGTTATCGCTGCGGTTCTTTTCTGCTTGGAAGCGGTAGCAAAGACCGATGTGGAATAGCAGAATTCCCTCTAAGACCGGTGCGGGGTGAGCGGTAAATAATAATTCGCTAAATTCTGTTTGCGTCCCCAATAATGCTACTTGATATTTCCAAAAATCGAGACTTTTTTGATACAATTTAATGGCTGCATCGATGCGGTGACAAGCATATTCTTCTCGGCCGCGAATAAATTGTAAATTTGCTTCGATGGCCGGTTCTAATCTGATGTTGCAAGTTTGCAAGTCTTGGCTGGCCGACTCTAGTTCTGTCAAAGAATTGGCTCCGAGAATGGCACAATTACTTAAACGCCAATTGCCGGTTTCTAAAATGCTGGCAAAAATGCGATCGGCACTTTTGGCGAGAAAATCTACCAATTCGTCGGGGCCCTGCACAAATTCTACTGTTGTCGTCCAAGTCTCGATATCTGTTACTAACCGAATCATTTTTTTGAGTATTTTATCTGTCACCCACAGCACTATGGGGAAGGGAAAGTTATTGCGAAATTCTTCCCTGACGTAGTTGGTAGAAGTCAGCACGCGATCGATCGCACTTACCGACTCCAATCCAAACACCATTAAAGCTGGCGGCCTGCTACCGTCAAGTTCGGTTTCTATCGTCGTGTAAAGAGTTTTAACAGATGTCGGGAGGACAATTTCTCGAATCTCAATCCCAGACTCCTCTCGCAATAGCCGTAGAGTTTCTTCTTTCATGGCACTATAATTGCACCGCACTAAAATCAGCGAAAATTGTCCCTGAGACATCGACAGAGTGCGAGAGAGAGTTTGCAGCGAACTTTTGTTTTGCTGTGCTGCGGTGTCTTGGCTGCAGTGCGAGTTAATCATAGTCTTTGAAAATGATGATGGAATAGATGCTGTAGAAAGAAGAAAGTTCGGGAACGGATTTTAGCACCTTACGGATTGTCGGATTTTTAAGCATGAATATCACTTTGATACAAGGGAGTTTGTTGCTACAAAACTAGCCCGATCTATGTCATCGTGCACGCATACTAATACCATTTCTCTAAAATCATGCAATACTCTTTGACCCCCCCTAGCCCCCCCTTGTAAAGGGTGGGGGACAAGAATACTGTTGCATTATTTTTTGAAATTGGTATAACCTCAGAAATCCAAAACCTTTCGTAGTGCGGACTACGAACCAAATGTGCTAAACTCAGAAACCCGGTTTCTTCTTATCTTTCTCATTTTTCCAAAACTCGTAGAAACCGAGTTTATAGCTCCCCACGCCTAAGCCTTGAAACTGTCCGATTGTTTTACTAGATATAGTTAAAGCATACCCGAAAAAATACATACTCTGTTATTCGCATAAGTTCAGGAAAATCTGCTGGATTTTACTGATTGTTTTACCCTCGCACAGCGAGAATTCTACCTATTGAAAAAGCCGATCGCACAAACCGCACAAACCGCACAAATCTGACTCAATCATTCACATATCCCGGAAATCCGGCATTGTCTGGTGGACTGACCCCTGGCCGCACTGAGATAAACTACGGCTGGCGGCTCCTCAATAGTTATAGGTGGCAGATTTTCTGTCATAAATTTAGTAATCTCCATATCTAAGTTAGTAGCTGAAAAATCAGGTTGATCCCAATCCTCGCTTTCTTCAATCGCGATTGTTGTTGGTAGCGCCATCTCAAAATCTAGCTCGTCGCCAAAAGTTGAAACTTCTTTAATTGGATCGATTTTCTGAACAGTATCGGCGGCCAAAGCTTGATTTGTATTAGCCATTAGTGCGATCGGCAGTGCGATCATTGCACTTATCCTTTGTCGCGCCGTAATTTTCCGCATGAGATCCTCCTGGTATCAACTAAATTTTTCTCCTCTAAATTCAACATCCGCCACTACTTTAGATCCCTGTTATTAATGAATAGTAGTTTGTTGTTAGATAAAATATAATTCGAGCTTTGAAACTTCGCGCGAAGTTTGCACGGGCGGAAACTGAGGGTATTTTGTCAAGGGTTCCTACTTCTGTTTACTACGTAAAAACTCTTAAACAGTCCGGTTTTCCAATTAAGTAATTCCCGAACTCGATCGCCAGTGTCAATCCCATAGTCAAAACGGTGAGAAGTTCGATCGCAGCCCCGCGCTGCCGCCTGCTAGCTGATTTGCTATACCATACGCACCGCAGATGTGTCAATAATTATATCTTAACATTTTTAATTTTTTGCAGCATTCTCGTTACCAGGAAGAGCCTGGTAACGCAGAGCGGGGAGGAAGAGCCCTAAGCAAAGTCGAGAGGAATCCTACTTAGTCAAACCGTGTTCGAGAACGCAGAGCGGGGAGGAAGAGCCCTAAGCAAAGTCGAGAGGAATCCTACTTAGTCAAACCGTGTTCGAGGGCGTAGCGAACCAACTCAGTACGGCTGTTAGTACCAGTCTTGCTAAACAAGCGGCTGACGTACTTTTCCACATTCCGCACGCTAGTTTCCAAACGGCGAGCAATTTCCTTATTCATCAAACCTTGAGCAACCAAATCCAAAACACTTTGCTCTCGCGGAGTCAAATCAATTTTAATCGGCGAAGCACTTTGGACGATCGAACTCCGCCCGCTCAACAAAGACTCAATTCTCGCCATTTGGCTAGCCAAAGCAGCAATATCAGGACTTTCAGCATTTTCGCCTGTCTCCTTAGCAGCCGCGCGGCGCGCTAACAAATTGGTGACAATTGCTACTAATTCGTCGGGATCGAAGGGTTTAGAAAGATAAGCATCGCAGCCGGCTTGATAGCCTTGAATGCGATCGCCCGTCATCCCCTTAGCCGTCAAAAACACCACCGGCAAAGCCTTATAACGAGGATCTTCTCGCACTTGCTTGAGAAACTGATAGCCGTCCACCTGCGGCATCATGATGTCTGAAATCACCAAATCAGGATTGTGCTGCTGCAAGAGTTCCCACCCATCCCGAGCATTACTGGCAACCTCAACCGAAAAATTGCTATCTTCCAAATAAGCTTGTACCGCTTCCCGCAAGCCCGGTTCATCATCTACCAATAATAATCGTGCTGACATATCCGTTACCCTTACGTTTGATCGCTATTATCTTTGAACTTAGCTGAATTTAACTATTCTTGTCACTCCATCTATAGAAGCAATTCATAAATTGTGGTTCAACTCAAGAGTTTTGAGTTTTGTTTTGCTGCAACAGACAAGATTACCAAAATAGTTAGGAGTGGCTATAATATCATATCCGCTCAATTAACCGCAAAAACGCTTGGTTTGTAGTGCGAACTTAAGTCCGCACTACGAACTAATATTAGTATTGCGGTTAATCGATCCCATATCAGCTAAAAACTCATCCCACAAAAATCTTTTTTTATTGTGGGACGAAGATCCGCTTTGCACCCTAAAAGTTGATGAAAAGGACTTTTACAATCTTGTCTATTCTTGAACTATTCCGACTTAAACTTTTGAACGATCGGTCAAAATTTCATAACCGGTGTCCGTCACCAACACAGTATGCTCAAACTGAGCCGACATAGCATTATCCACCGTTACAGCAGTCCACTTGTCAGCCAGCGTCCGAGTGTACTTAGAACCCGCATTCAGAATTGGCTCGATCGCCAATGTCATACCCGATCGCAATTTCACATTCGGCATTTCGCGAGTGCGGAAATTGAAAACCGACGGTTCCTCGTGCAAATTGCGCCCGACACCGTGGCCGGTAAACTCCTCAACGATACTAAAACCGTTGCTTTTGACATGATCTTCGATCGCACCGGCGAGATCGAGCAAATAAGCTCCAGCCTTCACTTGTTCGATACCTTTATAGAGAGCTTCTTCTGCGACTCTAATTAATTTTGCAGATTCCGGTGTCACCTCCACAACTGCGATCGTGATGCAAGAATCGCCGTGAAAACCTTGGTAATATGCTCCCGTATCTACTTTCAGAACATCTCCGGCACGAATTACTTTTTTGCGGCTGGGGATGCCGTGAACAACTTCGTTATTAATGCTAGAGCAAATCGAGCCGGTGAAACCGTGATAGCCTTTAAAACTGGGAGTTGCACCCATTTCTCGGATGCGTTTTTCGGCATAAACATCCAAATCAGCAGTAGTCATTCCCGGTTTCACAATTTGCGAAATTTCTTTCAGTACGGTTGCGACAATTTTCGCCGCCTGCCGCATTATTTCGATTTCGCGTTCCGACTTAATTTCAATGCCTCGACGCTGTTTTGTGACTTGGGGTTGTTTAGTTGGCGCGGAAAGCAGACTGCTAAAAATATTCATGTATTGAATGTCAGGTAATTTTGTAGTTGAAAGGCAGGTTAAAGCAAAAAACGGTAAATGTCCGGTTTTTTGGGGAAACACCGGTGTCTTGTTCCGAACTGTCGATCGCTCGTCCTTTCAGCTAGTTTAATATTTTTCTTGGTAATCGGCACGGGAAAGGGGGATATGGGGAGAGGGATCGGGAG
>NZ_CAWPRX010000156.1:0-5824 GCF_963890365.1 Tychonema sp. LEGE 07196
TTATTAAGGGGAGGGAGTAATACCAAATTCATAAAATAGCGCTACATATCTACCCCCCCCAACCCCCCCTTATTAAGGGGGGAGTCAAACTTTCGGTAGTAGCATAACTTTATGAAATTGGTGTAAGAAATTCACAAATGATTTAGGATTGCTACATAAAAGCAAAAATTGAGAATAAACAGCAAAATTTGTGAGGAAATGATGGCAATGAATGATGCTAAAAAGATGAATGAGACGAATGAAAATGCTACCGATCGATCGGAAACATCCGAGTCTCACCCGATCGCCACAGGATTGGGCGCAGTCGGCGGCGGTGTAGCCGGTGCGGCTATTGGTAATTCTGTTGGCGGAAAGGTTGGTGCGGCCATTGGTAGCATCGCAGGGGCGATCGCGGGCGGTATGGCAGGCAATGCGGTGGCTGATGTTGCTTCAGAGGCGATCGCCGAAATTCAGCCGGCGATCGGGTTAGGTTTAGGCGCTAATGCTAAGCCAGTGGAATTGCCCAAACATTACACTTGGGAAGAATTACAAGCACTATCAAAACCGCAAGGGTAGGGTTTTGGCAAAGAAATAGAACTACCACAGATAAACCAGCGAGAACAAAACAATCCAGATCGCATCAACAAAGTGCCAAAACAAAGAAGCTGCACTCACGCCGAAGTGGCCGCCGTTGTAGTTCCCCGGAAGGAAAGAACGGACAAGCATAATTAGCTGCAAGATAATCCCGACAAAAACGTGCAAACCGTGAAACCCAGTCAGCAGATAAAATGTCGCGCCGAACAACCCTGTAGTCAGCCCAAAAGATAGGTTGTTCCACTCGATCGCCTGATTAACTAAAAAGTAAGTTCCCATCAACGATGCCGTCAGCCACAGCAAGCGAAATAAACCCAGTTTCCGGCGATCGAGGGCCTGTTCGGCAAAGTAAATGACAAAACTGCTCGAAACCAGTACCGCCGTGTTAATCGCAGGTTTAAGCACCTCTAATTTCGGGATACCAGGAGGAATCCAGTTGGGAGTTGTCTGCCGCAAGATGATGTAGGCGGCGAAAAAACTGAGGAAAACCATACTCTCGGAAAGCAAGAATACGGTAAAGCCAAACATCCCCTTTTTGCGATCTTGAGAATTTTCGTTGGTTTCTTGGGGCGATCGCCCTGAATGCGTAGGATTTGCCATAAGTTATTGGTTATTGGTTATTGGTTATTGGTTATTGGTTATTGGTTATTGGTTATTGGTTATTGGTTATTGGTTAGTGGTTATTGGTTATTGGTTATTGGTTATTGGTTATTGGTTATTGGTTATTGGTTATTGGTTATTGGTTATTGGTCATCACGAAGAAAATACCTCTAGCATTCGATCGATCTCAATTATTGAAAATATCTGCGTTATAGCGGTTCTCAAGCGTTGTGAGGTATGCCCTGCGCGGGCCAATTGCCCTGTTTGGCCAATGCCCTGCGCGGGCCAATTCCCAATTCCCTGCGCGGGCCAATTCCCAATTCCCAATTCCCTGCGCGGGCCAATTCCCAATTCCCAATTCCCTGCGCGAGCCAATTCCCAATTCCCTGCGCGGGCCAATTCCCTGTTTGCCCAATTCCCAATGCCCGACAGCAGCTCCTATGAGAGTTTGAAAGCCTTTAATCTGTGTTGATCCGCCCGAAATCAGCGGTTGAAATTGCAGCTATTCTTGAGCAGAAGCCTGGGTAATCGGATCGGGAGAATCGACATAGTGGTACGGCGGCAAAGTCACAATCGGAATCTGGGCAAAATTCTCAACAGGCGGCGGCGAAGAAACAGTCCACTCCAACCCCGTAGCGTGCCAAGGATTGTCCGTTGCTTTCGGGCCCTGCAGCGCGGAAACCACCATATTGACGATAAAAGGCAGCGTCGATACCCCCAGCAGAAATCCCCCCAAACTGGCAATGACGTTCAACCCTTGGTATTGCGGATCGTAGGAAGCAACCCGGCGCACCATCCCTTGCAAGCCCAACGGGTGCATCGGAAAGAAAGTCAGATTGGCCCCGATAAAAGTCAGCCAGAAGTGGATTTTGCCCCAGCCCTCGGCGTACATCCGCCCAGTCATCTTGGGAAACCAGTAGTAAATTGCTCCAAAAATCGCAATTGTGATGGTGTTGAACACAATGTAGTGGAAGTGGCCGACTATAAAATAAGTATTATTTACGTGCAGATTAAAAGGCACGGCCCCCAGCATAACGCCCGTGATGCCGCCGAACAGAAACATGACTACGCCACCCAAGGCAAACAGCATCGGCGTTTGTAGGTGCAGCTTTCCGCCCCAAACGGTAGCAGTCCAAGCGAATACCTTAACGCCAGTCGGCACGGCGACTAACATGGTGGAGAACATGAACAGCATCCGCATCCAGCCGGGAGTGCCGCTGGCGAACATATGGTGTACCCAAACGAAGATGCTGACTAGAGAAATTGCAAAGGATGCAACCGCTACGGATTTATAGCCAAACAAAGGGTTGCGGGAAAAAGCAGGCAAAATCTCGGAGAAAATACCGAAGGCCGGCAGCGCCATTACGTAAACTGCAGGGTGCGAGTAAAACCAGAATAAGTGCTGGTAGAGAATCGGACTGCCTTCGTTAAAAGGATCGAAAAAGGTTGTCCCCAAGGCTAAATCGAACAACATCAGCACCGCAGCCGCTGTCAGGGCTGGCAGGCAAAACAGTTGCAGCAACTGGGCGCTCAAAACCGTCCACACAAAGACTGGCATTCGGAACCAAGTCATGCCCGGTGCTCGCATTCTGACGATCGTCGTTACGAAGTTAATTCCCCCCATAATCGACGAGATGCCCAGCAGCGCCACACTCACCAGCCAGATCAGTTGGCCGTTGATTAAATCGCCTGACGGGTTCTGGATGCTGACCGGCGGGTAAGACCACCAGCCGGCCTGGGCGGTGCCGCTGGGCAGCAAGAAGCTGGAAATCAGCAGGATGCCTGCGAAGGGAATTATCCAGAAGGAGATGGCATTGAGGAGGGGAAACGCCATGTCCCGCGCCCCGATCGCCAGCGGTACCAGGTAGTTGCCTAGACCCACCATGCAGGGGAAAACCCACAGGAAGATCATTATTGTCCCGTGCATGGTGAATAAGCCATTGTACAGCGGGCGATCGACTAGATTTAATGCTGGAGAGATCAGTTCGGCGCGCATAATCATCGAGAATAAACCCGCGATTAAAAAGAAGATAAAAGCGGTAATTAGGTACTGAATGCCGATAACTTTATGATCTTTGCTGAAGCTGAGGTAGCGCCGCCAATGAATCGGATTTTCGCGGAGATCGCTTTCAGGATTTTTCCCGCCGGCTATGTTTTCTATCGAGTTATTTGTCATTTTTCAGTTACTTAGTTATTAATCGAGAGCAAATTCTGTTTTTTGCCGAATAGTTCGATCAGTTGGGATGATTTACCACAGGAGGCGGAGCCGGTTTCACAGTGGGCCAGAAGCTGCCTCTGGTTTTCTGGAGTTGTTTTGTGTGTTCGGAAACCGCCTGATTGCTTGCAGGAGTTGGCGATTGTGTCGCAGCTTGGGTCAGCCAGCGATCGTAAGCTGCGGGGGATTCAACGTACACATCCGCATCCATCAGGGCAAAGTAAGTGCCGCTGAATTGAGAATCTCTCAACCGATATTTGCCTTCTCGGATCGGCGCAAACACAAAATTAATACTGCGGTTGGGAATGATATCTTGCTTGATGCGGAATTCAGGAACGTAGAAACCGTGAATAACATCCAGTGATTGCAATGTCAGCCGCACGTTTTGATTAACTGGCAGGTGCAATTCTGTACTGGTAACATTCTGGCTCGGATAGCGGAAAGACCAAGACCACTGTTTAGCAATTACCTCAATTTCTTCAGAAACTAATTTAGAATTGTTGTTGTTTTCCGTAGGTTTTTCGGCGGCATAAACAGGTTCTTCTAGAGGCAGGTGCAAGTGGGCGATCGGTGTCAAACCTTGGATGTTGATTTTCTGATAAATCATGTAGCTTTGAGCTGCAATCCACGTCACTAACAACACCGGAACAACTACCCAAAGAACCTCGATTTTCCAATTCCCCCTCGCAGGATGACCGTGGCTGAAGTCTCCTTTCGGTGCGCGGGAAGTGAGGATAGAATAGAGGATAATGGCAGCAATTCCGATAAAAATAAACGTTCCGATAGACACCAAGAAGCTAAACAGATTGTCAACTTGTTGGGCTTCTGCGGTTCCCTGACTGGGCATCCAAGAATAGGCCTGCTGTCCTACCCAGTGGCTGGCTATCATATCTAAGGCGATCGCGATCGCCAATAGCAAGCTCATGAAAACTTTCATAAAATTCCTGCTGCTTGAAAAGATGCGTATTCTAAGTCGAAACTCTTAATTTATTTACCTATTTACTGGAGGGCAGAACTAGGATTTAATCCCTGTCGGAGCAAAGCCGCAGCCGTATTGTGAATCCCAAACTGATCTCCCATGTGTGCTCCGAGCGTCCCGTGAACGAATAGTAAACCCAGCATGACAACGCCTGCTAGCAAATAGCTCCACTGCACTTGTCTGCTGGCTTCCCTGCGCCAGCGGTAGCGCTGAAACCCCCTCCACACGGTCAGGGCAACGATCGCCCCCAAGAGCAAAACTCCGCCCAAACCGTGCAGTACCATCGTCGGCGCTGCACCCAACCCCCACGCACTCTTGACATTCGCAGGGGGATCTGCGAGCATAATCTCGAAAAATCCGGCTGCGACAGTAAAAAATGTGACGATCGCACTTGCCACCAAATTGTACCAGCCCACATCATAAAAGCCCGATCGCAGCGCAGGGACAGCCAAAAATTTCAAAATCGGTCTTTCTAACGGAAAAAGATTTCCTGCTATATCAAACAAGATGGCAATTATAAACAAACCCAGGGTAAAATGCACCAAATTCGGATGAATTGGCACTTCGTAGGGCAGTCTGTTTGCACCTAGCTTGAACCCCAATTGATCGGTAAGTTGCTGCACAAGTTGCGAGTTCATTGCAAAATTCCTCTTTTCGTCGCTTCAACGATCGGCTCTACGTGCAACCCGTAAACCCAAACCAGCCGAGTTCCCAGATATGTTTGAAATAAAACCAAACAACTCAAAAAAGTTGTCGCCCCCAGATAAGCCGGCGGTACTTTCAAGGGATTGCGCCTGCGAATTACAAAGCGCCAACCCATAATACCCGCCAGAATTGCCGCCAGCAACCATCCCGTAATCGCGTGCAAATTCAGTACCGGTTTAACCACCTCGTAAGGTTGCGCCAAACCAGCTTCAAACTGACCGAACATCACAGCTAGGAATATGGAAACTGTCGCCACAAACAAGTTCCAGAAACTCACCTCAAACAAGCGGTGATTGCGAGTTAAATATCCAACAACGTCGCAGAAAAATGAGAAAATTACCATCGCAATTACAAAGTGGACAAGAATCGGATGGAGCGGATCGGGATAAGGTAGATTTTCGCTATTGAGAGGTAGAGCAGGCATTGCTTTGTCCTTACGGCATCAATGAATTATATCATATCCAATCAATTACCAAGTATCAACAATTCACAGGTTCGTAGTGAGGAATTTAGTTCTTATAGCAATTCTAAATGAGTCGTAAACTTTTTACCCCACCCCAACCCTCCCCGTTCTAGGGGAGGGAGTAAGAAATTCACAAATGATTTAGGATTGCTATATAATTGCGGGCTAAAGTCCTCACTACAAACCAATCTTGTCTTTATGGTTAGAGGGCAATACGGTTTGCTGAAAATTGCCAATTTCATATCTAATACCATTTTTCTGACCTATGTGGTATGGATGAAGTTTTAGC